>JBKJNV010000285.1:0-3572 GCA_046593435.1 Roseomonas sp. | reverse complement strand
AACCGCTTCGTCGCCGAGGCCAATGCCGAACCAAGGCCTTTCCGTTGGACCAAGGACCCAGACACCATCATCGCCGCCGTCAGGCGAGGGCACCAAGCGTTGGATTCGCACCACTAGGTACGCTAATTGGCGGCCAACATAGCGCCTGAAGGTAGCACCTCGCCTCTGGGGCACCAGCACCAATTTTGCTTATGCTATGACGCCGCTAGGCTCGAGTACCGCACCGCTCAAGTGGGAGAGCCAAAGTGCTGCGCATGTCTCGCAGGCTAATGCTCGGCGGCGCCGCCACAACCCACGCTCGCCGCCGCCGCGCTGGTCTGCACGCAGGCGATGCCAAGATCGTCATTAGGCATGTCAGGGTATACTCGTTTCGCTCGCTGAGTGTGACTGAGCAAGCTGAAAATTTCCGCGTCAATGCCATTAAGGTGGAGAACCGCTTCGTTTCAAATAAGGAACCTCGACCGGATCACCACTACAACAAGGCTGAACAGTTCCACTGCCATTCCGTTGACAGCGCAGGCGGCCTTTCAGCGGAACGCTGGCGGTAAGACATAGGGAACTGCTGGTACTGGCACCGTAGGAATGGGCGGTACGCGAGATGCTTCACCCCTACGCGCAGTTGCCAACTGTACCCTCTCCCAAGCAGCAATCTGCTGCTGGTTATTTGCGAAACGCAACTGGGTCTCAATCCCGCGCTGCCTCACAATTTCATGAATGATGCCACGGCAGAAATCAATGATTTCAGGATTCACACGTCGACTCTCAAATCTTGAGGCTGGTGAGGTGATCTGCTGTAAGCACGTCTCCTGTATAAAACTTTGCCGTAATGCCAGTTGTACGATATCACGTACCGCTGATGCTGTTGGGTCCCCAATGGTTCCGTCCCCCGGGGTAACCGGAAAGCTGGCGCTCGTGCCCCCAGCTGTCGTAACTCGTCCACCTGCCTCACGCAAAGCACGGCTAGCCTCCTGTTCCGCACGTCGCGCATCCGTTACATCGCGGCGC
The DNA here is from genome assembly GCA_046593435.1 of Roseomonas sp. Classification (GTDB taxonomy): domain Bacteria; phylum Pseudomonadota; class Alphaproteobacteria; order Acetobacterales; family Acetobacteraceae; genus Plastoroseomonas. The sequence continues at coordinate 2,567 of JBKJNV010000285.1, read as the reverse complement.
GTCGAATTCTGTCGTATTGTCGCTGACTCCGCTGCGGCCTGTGCGGTGCTGACTTGATTGGCCAGGTCCGGGCGGTTAGCGGCGTCGGGGCCCGCAGCGGTTAGCGCTGCCTGTCTGGCTTCAAGTTCTCGAAGCCGTTGGCCGACGGTCGCTGTAGCCTCCTCGTCTTTTGTTATGGCAGATCGAACAGCTTCTCGCGCGCTTGTTAAAGATTGACGGAGTGCAGGAACATTCTCAGCGCCACCGCCGGCACTGCCCGATCCGTCTGCTCCGATGGCGAAGGCAGCAACTCGCGCCGGTCCGGTCAATTGCTCAACGGCAAGCATGGCCAACATGGTATTTTGGAATCGCCTGAGTTGAGCTGATAGCTCAGGGCCGGTGAGGCCACCGCTCGCATGTAATGCGCAGAGTCGATATAAAAGCTCAGCTTGTGTCTGTGTGGTCTGCGTCCGCAGGGCATTGGATGCAGCGCTTTCAGAGGACGACGCGCTAAGTGCCGCCGTGATATCTGCCGATGACCCACTAGCTGCCAAAGCGCTCGCTGCGGCTGTAAAAACATCAGGGCTGCGTTCAGCACAAACGTGCAATACTCCATCAGGATCTCTTTGAGAGTGCAGAAAGCGCTGTCGAGCGTCTACGGCGATGACTTGATCTGAATTTAATGCTGCGTCGCGCCATATTGATGTCCAGAGCGCGTTTCCACATCCGACAAGGAGAAAGCTTGAAACTGCCAGGACCACCATATGCATCTTCAGCATCCTCAGTGCCATTCCCCTACGGGACAATCATAATCGCGCGACAAATAAAATCCATAGTTTTCTGTCCGTGCAGATAATGAAATTAGATCAAATGCACTGCATCGCATATCGTATACAAGCGAGGCGGTAGATTTAGGCAGTCAGGAGAGAGCCGCCTAATTTCTCGCGCGGGCGCTGGATGAGTACGAAACTTATGGTCTGGCTCTAGTTCAGCCGCTCGATCCCGTTGCGCTCGACCACTTCCTGCCAGCGGGCGACTTCGGCGCGCACATGGGCGGTGAAGCGTTCCGGCGTTCCGCCCTCTGGCCGCACGCCGAGGTCGCGCAGGCGCCGCTGCACCTCGGCGTCGGCATTCGTCTCATTGAGGATGCGGTTGAGTGTGGCGATGGCAGCGGCGGGCGTGCCGGCGGGCGCCATGAAGCCGAACCAGGGCTCGACCACGATGTCGGGGATGCCGGCCTCGGCGAAGGTGGGGATGTCCGGCAAGGCGGGGTCGCGCTCGCGCCCGGTCACGGCGATGGCACGGATCAGGCCGGAGCGGATGGCCGCGATCTTGGTGGGGATGTTCTCGATCATCACCTGGACCTGGTTCGCCAGAAGCGCCTGCAGCGCCGGGGCGCCGCCGCGGAAGGGCACGTGCACGAGGCTCAGGCCCAGCCGGCCGTTGAGCAGTTCCGGCGTCAGGTGGTTCGATGAGCCGAAGCCGGAGGAGCCGTAATTCACCCGCCCCTGGTTGGCCCGCGCCCAGGCGATGAATTCCGCCACCGTGGTGGCAGGGTTCGAGGGATGGACGGCGAGCGCGTTCATCACGCTGCCGCTCCAGTACACCGGCGTCAGGTCGCGTTCGATATTGTAGGGCATGCGCGCATAGATGGCGGGGTTGATCGCGCAGTTGCCGATCGTGCATTGGCCCAGCGTGTAGCCATCCGGTGCGCTGCGGGCCACGGCTTCCATGCCGATATTGCCATTGGCGCCGGACCGGTTCTCGACCACCCAGGGGTGCGGGGAGCCGCGGCTTGCGCGGTCGGCGAGGATGCGCGCGACCAGGTCGGATGCGCCGCCGGGCGGGAAGGGCACGATGATCCGGATGGGGCGGTCGGGCACCCAGGCCGGGGCTGCGGCAGGTTGGGCGGCGGCAGGCTGGGCGAGGAGCCCGAGGGCGAGAATGGCGGCGATCCGGCGCAGCATCATGTGTTCTCCTGGAATGTCTTGATCTTCGACGCGCCGCCGCGTGCCGCGCGCCAGAAGGGACGCATGCCGGCTACCCGGCGAGCCGGGTGCGCGTCGTGCTGAAGCCATGCCCATGGCGCGACGCCGGCGCCCAGCACGTGAGGGCACGACGCGTCGCTCAGGTGATCCTGCATCACCGCTGCTTTCATTCCTGGGTGACGCCAGCGGCGCGGATCACCACGGCCCAGCGTTCCACCTCGGACTCCACCAGCCGTTGCAGGGCGGCGGGGCCACGCTGGTCGACGGCTGCGGGGATGGAGCCCAGCGCCTCGATCCGTGCGCGGATGGCGGGATCGTCGAGCGCGATGTTCAGCGCGTCCGAGAGGCGACGGATAATCGGCTCGGGCGTGTTGCGCGGCGCGAAGATGGCGTTCCAGCCCTGGAAGATGAATTCGGGCGCGCCGGCTTCGGCCGCCGTCGGCACGCCGGGGGCTTGGGTGCTGCGCGTGGTCCCCGCGATCAGCAACCCGCGCATGGTGCCGGCCTGGATCTGCGGCACGGCGGCAGGCGCGAGCAGACAGGCGCTGTCGATCTGCCCGCCGACCACATCGTTCAGCGCGGGACCCTCACCGCGATAGG
>JBKJNV010000223.1:0-4479 GCA_046593435.1 Roseomonas sp. | reverse complement strand
GGGCGACCAACGGGGCTCGAACCCGCGACATTCGGCACCACAAGCCGACGCTCTGCCAACTGAGCTATGGCCGCCACACAGCGCGGGAAATAGGGCGCCCCTGCCCCCGCCGTCAAGCGACGGCAAAACTGAAGGTGCGGTCAAGCGACAGCGAGACTTAGGGTGCCGTCAAGGCAACGCGCACGTCACGCCGCGGCGCGACGTGCGGCGAGCCATCGGCCGATGCGGCCCAGCGCCTCGGTCAACAGGGCTTCGTTCTTGCAAAACGCGAAGCGCGCGTAATGGTTCGGCGCATCCGCGCTGGCGTAGAAGGCAGTGACGGGAATCGCCGTTACCTTTGCCTCCACCGTCAGGGCGCGACAGAAGGCCACGTCGTCGCCGGCAAAGCCCAGGGGGCGGAAATCCGCAGTGATGAAGTAGCTGCCTCTTGTCTCCAGCACACCAAAACCGAGGGCAGCCAGCCCAGCGCCCAGCAGGTCTCGCTTGGCCTGCAGATGCGTCGACAGGCCTTGGAAATACGCATCAGTCTTGGCCAGGCCCACCGCCACACCACGCTGCAAATTGGGCGGGGTCGTGAAGGTCAGGTTCTGATGCGCCTTGGTCACATTGGGCGCGAGGCCGCGGTCGCAGGTGATGTAGCCGATCTTCCACCCGGTCAGCGAAAACGTCTTCCCCGCCGAGCCCACGCGCATGCACCGTTCCCGCATCCCCGGCAGCGTCATCAGCGGCGTGTGCCGGGTGCCGTCGAAGATCAGGTGCTCATAGACCTCGTCGCAGATGGCATAGGCGTCGTGCAGGCGCACCAGGCCAGCGATGAACTCCAGCTCCTCGGCGTCGAACACCTTGCCCGTGGGATTCATGGGCGAGTTGAGCAGGATGGCCTTGGTCTTGGGGCCGAAGGCGGCGGCGAGCTCCGCGCGCGGCAGGGCCCAGTCGGGCGGGGTCAGGCGCACCAGGCGCGGGATGGCGCCGAGCAGCTTCACCACCGGCAGGTAGGTGTCGTACAGCGGCTCGATCAGGACGCATTCATCGCCCGGGTTCAGCACGGCCATGAGGCAGGCGGTGATGGCCTCTGTCGCACCCGAGGTGACGATGACCTCCGAGCCGGGGTCCACCTCCAGCCCATAGAAGCGGCGGTTATGGGCGGCGACGGCCTGGCGCAGCTCCGGCACGCCGGCCATCGGCGGGTATTGGTTACGCCCGTCCTTGAGTGCGGCGGCCGCGGCCTCGATCACATCTTCCGGCCCGTCATAATCCGGAAAACCCTGGCCGAGGTTGATGGCGCCATGTTCGGTGGCGAGCGCGCTCATCACTGTGAAGATGGTCGTACCGGTTGCGGAGAGAAGCGCGTTCTGGGGCTGCATGGGCGACGTGGTGTCCTGGCGGCGGGCGGGGCGCCCGGGGTGGCGTTGGGTCGGCAGTCGAGGGGTGCGGGCCGGCGCCAGGTGGCGAGGTCCGAAGACGGGCGGGCGCGACGCGCGGTGCGATCCACACGTTATCGCAAACAGATCATGGATTTGCTCACCGGTTCCCGCAAGCGGCGCCGCAGCGTATGCCTGATTTTTGGGCAGATCGCGCACCAAATAGGCGGCACCCTCCCAAGCTGCGGCTTTTTCAAGGGCGGCCCGGATTGAAGCGGCGCCGCTCCGCGTGCCATACAACGACAACGCCGTATGCAACCCCAGCGGCGCGGGCCACTCGGCCCGGCCATGGGCAGCATCCCACGGCAGCGACCCACGGGAGGAAGGAGACCGGTTCGCAGCCCCGGCGCGCGCATCGGTGAAAGCAGGTCATGAAGAAAATCGAGGCGATCATAAAGCCCTTCAAGCTCGACGAGGTGAAGGACGCGCTGCACGAGATCGGCCTGCAGGGTTTGACGGTGGTCGAGGCGAAGGGATTCGGCCGCCAGAAGGGCCACACTGAGCTGTATCGCGGCGCCGAATACGTCGTCGATTTCCTGCCCAAGGTAAAGATCGAAGTCGTCTGTGCCGATGACATGCTGGACCGCGCGGTCGAGGCCATCCAGGCGGCGGCGCGCACCGGGCGCATCGGGGACGGCAAGATCTTCGTGTCCGACATCATCGAGGTGATCCGCATCCGCACGGGCGAACGGGGCGAGGACGCCGTCTGAACCGCGGAAAGCTCGGTCGCAGGGTCAGAGCCGAACAGCCGACCGTCTCATCGGGCGCATTTTCGCCCGCGCCCGGTCTGGCCAGGGCGCGCGGCGGTGGAACGGCGCTGGCCTTCCACAAAATTCCGGTCTGGGATTGTTGCGGCACGTCCGTTGCAAGCCTAAACCCTGGCCGGGCTCGCCACGGGATTACCGAACCGGGGTCAGGCTTGCACATTCGGGGATCATCGCCCGCAGGGCGCATCACGGGAACAGGATAGCATCGATGGCCAAGAAGCCAGCCGCAACCGCCAACGCCGCAGTCGCCAAGATCATGGACATGATCAAGGAAAACAGCGTCGAGTACGTGGATTTCCGCTTCACCGACCCGCGCGGCAAGTGGCAGCACACCGCCCAGCACATCTCGACCGTGTCGGAGGAAACCTTCGTCGAGGGGATCATGTTCGACGGCTCCTCGATCGCCGGTTGGAAGGCGATCAACGAATCCGACATGATTCTGATGCCGGACACGGCGAATGCCTGCATGGACCCGTTCAGCGCCAAGCCGCAGCTGATCCTGTTCTGCGACATCATCGAACCCTCGACCGGCCAGGCCTATGCCCGCGACCCGCGCGGCACGGCCAAGGCCGCCGAGGCCTATGTCGCCTCCTCCGGCGTGGGCGATCAGGTCCTGGTCGGCGCCGAAGCCGAGTTCTTCATCTTCGACTCCGTGCGCTTCGGCACGGGCGGCAATTTCGGCACCTATCAGCTCGATAGCGTCGAGGGCCCGGGCGCCAACATGAAGGACTACCCCGAGGGCAATATGGGCCACCGCCCCGGCGTGAAGGGCGGCTACTTCCCGGTCTCCCCGGTCGATGGCGATGTCGACCTGCGCGCCGAAATGCTCTCGACCATGATCGAGATGGGCGTGCCCGGCGAGAAGCACCACCATGAGGTGGCCCAGTCGCAGCATGAGCTCGGCACCCGCTTCGGCACCCTGGTGACCATGGCCGACCAGATGCAGATCTATAAGTACTGCGTCCACAACGTCGCCCACAGCTACGGCAAGACGGCGACCTTCATGCCCAAGCCGATCTATGGCGATAACGGGTCGGGCATGCACACGCATTTGTCGATCTGGAAGTCGGGCAAGCCGATGTTCGCCGGCAATGGCTACGCGGATCTGAGCGAGATGTGCCTCTACGCGATCGGCGGCATCATCAAGCACGCGAAGTCGCTGAACGCTTTCACCAACCCCTCGACCAACAGCTACAAGCGTCTGATCCCGGGCTTCGAGGCACCGGTTCTTCTGGCCTATTCGGCGCGCAACCGCTCGGCGTCGTGCCGCATTCCCTACACGACCAACCCGAAGGCCAAGCGCGTGGAAGTCCGCTTCCCCGACCCCTCGGCGAACCCCTATCTCGCCTATGCGGCGCTGACGATGGCGGCGATGGACGGGATCAAGAACAAGATCCACCCCGGCGACCCGATGGACAAGGATCTGTACGACCTGCCCCCCGAAGAGCTGAAGGGCATCCCGACGGTGTGCGGTTCGCTGCGTGAGGCGCTCGGCGCGCTCATGGCCGACCACGACTTCCTGCTGCAGGGCGGCGTATTCAGCAAGGAGCAGATCGAGAGCTATGTCGAGCTGAAGTGGGCCGAGGTGTATCGCTTCGAACACACCCCGCACCCGGTCGAGTTCGAGATGTATTACTCGGTCTGATCTTTCTGATCGGGCTGGCCTGAATGCCCCGCGGCAGTGATGCCGCGGGGTTTTTCGTGCGGCGGTGGCCTGGGTGTGATAGCGTATCTGCATGAGTCAAGCGCTTGCACCGTTGACGCTGGATGCGTTCCTGGAGTGGGAGCGCCGCCAGGAACTGCGCTATGAATTCGATGGCGTGCAGCCGATTGCCATGACTGGCGGCTCGGTCGAGCATAGCATGATCGCCACCAACCTGGTCCGAGCACTGGAGGACCGGCTGCACGGCACGCCCTGCCGGGCCTTCCGTGGCGACCTCAAGGTCAATGTCGCTGGGCGGGTGCGCTACCCCGACGCCATTGTGACCTGCTCGCCGATCCGGCGCGGGACCGACATGGTGCCTGACCCCGTCGTGGTGTTCGAGGTGCTGTCGCCGAGCACAGCGGCGGTGGACCGGATCGTCAAGAACGATGAATACCGGCAGACGCCGTCGATCCGGCACTATGTGATGCTGGAGCAGCGCCGGGCCGCGGCCACCGTGTTTTCGCGTGATGGCGAAGCCTGGACGGGGAGGCTACTGACCGGGAAGGCGACGCTCGAGCTAGCCGCGATCGCGGTTTCACTCGATCTGGCGACGCTCTATCGAGGCGTTGAGCTCGACGACGGCGAA
>JBKJNV010000044.1:0-8986 GCA_046593435.1 Roseomonas sp. | reverse complement strand
GCGCCCGCGTCGCTGGGAGCGATCCACGCCAAGTGTCTGGGCCAAGCCTTCACCGAGGGGGATCTCGGCACGGAAGCCAAGCGCCCGCCAAGCCCTGCCCGGATCGCCCACCGAGTTTCGGATGTCACCCAAGCGACCTGCGCAATGGCCCCACTCCGGTATGACACCCAGTATTGCTGCAATCGCCTCGGCCAGTCCCTGCACCGAGGTACCACGACCGGTGCAGACGTTGAATACGGTCGCCGTTTTCCTCATCCGTTCCATCGCCATCGTGAGCGCCCGTACCACATCGCCCACGAAGACAAAGTCCCGGGTCTGCATGCCATCACCATGCAACGTGACCGGTGCCCCGGCGAGCAAACGCGCGCAGAAAATCGAGATGACCCCTGAATAGGGCGAGGACGGATCCTGCCGCGGCCCATAGACATTAAAAAATCGCATACGGCAGGTTGGTGTGCCATGCACGCGGTGCGCCACCACGGCATGAAGCTCCGATCCAAGCTTGTCAGCGCCATAAGCGTTCTGAGGCGCCGGTCGGGCATCCTCCCGGATCATGCCCGGTCCCTGATCGCCGTAGATCGCCGCGGACGAAGCATAGACGACCGGAACGCCACCCGCGCGTCGCGCCGCGTCAAGAACTTGCACGGTGGCACTTTGGTTCGCGCGGTGCGTGCCCGGCCAATCCTCATTGCCGCGCGCAACAGAGGCGATCGCGGCCAGATGGAAGCAGCCAGACACACCGTGCATCGCCACCGCGACCGCGTCTGGATCGGCCGCGTCACCAACCATCAGCGTGCAGCGGGGGTCGAGGTTTTCTCGCTTGCCCGTAGACAGGTCATCAAGAACGCGGACCGCATGGCCGTCGCCTAGCAGCGCATCTGCCAGATGGGAGCCGATGAAGCCGGCTCCGCCGGTGATCAGAAATATCGACATCCGCGTCATCCTCTTAAAGCGAGAAAAGGGGTTGCCGCACGGCCGCTATCGCAGGCCGCGGTTATTCGCGATGAACGTGACGTAGGGGAGGTGCAGAAGCCGCCGGACGGCGATTACGCAGGCGAAGGCCAGCGACAGGAGGGCAGCAAGGAAATAACCATAGCCCGCATACCCCACGCCAAGCCCGAGCGCCGCCCAGGTGAGCCCGCCATTGAGGATCAGGAAGATCGCCGCGACGTGAATCAGGTCGCGCCGCAGATCAAAGTAGGCGAGCACCGCGACAACGGAGATCAGGAGTCCGTGGCAAAGCGCGCCGAGCGCGCCGTAGCGGAAGGTCGGCACCAACTCTGCCCCGCCACGCGCCATGCCGATCAAGCCCGGTGCTGCCAGGATGGCCAGGTAGCAGACGGCAGCCTGCACAACTGCGACCTTGCGGAACCCAGACCCTAGAACTTGAAGGATGGCAGCGTGGTGCCGCGTGATTTCCTCAGCCGTGGCGTGCGTCGCAATGGCACGATGATAGCGAAGATAGGCCTCGAAAAAACGCGTCTCGACCATGACGAGGAACATGGCCGCGCCTGGCGCCATGGTGAGACAAGCGAGGAACATTCCCGAATCATAGGTCGGGTGCGTCGGCATCATGCCCGCGACGACCAGTTGGCCGGGCGCGAACCACATGATCCATTTATCCACCCAGAGTCCGAGCGCGAGAAGCAGGCCCGCTACTGCGAGTTCCCAGTAGCCGCTCATGGCGGGCAGGAAGGCGAAGGGGCGGAGCGCCGGCGCCGGATACTCGGCCAGCACCCGCGCGATGAGGGAGAACAGCAGCACGGCCATGCCGGCGGTAAATCCCGCCAACAGCCCAACGCTGGCATGCTCGCGCGCCAGCCACACCGACAACGTGGCCGAAACCGCCATGCCGAACGCGAAGGCCGCGGTGATGCTGCCATAGCTCTTGAGAGCGGAGAGAAAAGCGGAGGCCAGCCAGATGCCGCCCACGAGCAGGAAGCACGCCAGCGCAAGCAGCCGTTCCACCGGTTCGAGATCGACGAGGTAGCCGTAGAACGGCACCCCAATGGCGGTCTGGATCGCGAAGACCGTCGCGAGCGAGCCCATCAGCATGCCGGTGGCTTCGCTCACGTCCCGCGCGAACAGCATATCCGCAAGCCGGCGCGTCACGACCATGGCGATGGGCGCGGCTATGACGAGAGAGAAGGCGAAGTTGTAGACGATCACGCTGGAGAATACGCGATACGCTTCCTGGCCGAGCGGCTCGCGCGCGAACACCTCCACGACGCCGAGTGCCAGTACCGTCAAAAGCCACGGGCCCGAGGTCACCGTGATCGCGTGCAGCTGGCTACGCAGTCCCGCACTGAGCGAGTCCCGCCCCGCCAACCGCCGAAGTGCGAAGCCTATCCCGGCCATCACGCGGCCTCCCGGGCCGCGCCATGCAGCGCGTCCGGCAACCACAGCAGGGATTCGTAGAGGTCGCGATACGCGCGGTCGACGACGCGCTTGTTGTAATACCGCTCCGTGCGCCGTCGCATCGCCTCACCGCAGCGCGTGCGCAGTGCGGCGTCCCCCAACAGTGCCGCCAAGGCCTTCGCCGTGGCCGGCGGATTGGCCAGCGGCACCACGAAGCCGCCCGGCCCCAGAGCCGGGTCCTCATCAGCGCGCCCTTCGATGAGGTCGCGGCAGGAGCCGACATCGGTCGCCACACTCGGCAGGCCGGCAGCACCCGCTTCCAGCAACACCAGCGGCTGCGCCTCGCTGATGCTGGTCAAGGCCACGACGTCGATCCGGCCGAGATGATCGCGCAAGCGGACGCGTCCGGCGAAGGTGAAGCAGTCGCCGAGGCCAAGCTGTGCGACCATCGTCTCGCATTCCTGGAAATAGACCGGGTCTTCTTCGGTGGGGCCGAGCAGGACGGCCTGGCAGCCCGGCACCATGTCGCGCAGCAATGCGACCGCACGGATGAAGGTCTTCACATCCTTGATCGGCACCGCGCGGCCAATGAGGGCCACGGTCGGCGGCCGCGGCGCCGGATCCCGCGCAATGGCGGAGAAGCCATCATAGTCGATGCCGTTGGGGATAATGGCCATGCGATCGGGCGGGGCGCCGTCGCGGCGTTGGAGCTGCTGATTGCCGGTGTAGAGCGTGACGATGCGGCTCGACGCCTCATAGCAGGCGCGCGAATAGCCGATGAAGGCATCGACCCACACGTTGCGAAGGTCGGGCCGGCGATCCTCGAGATTGAGCCAGGTCGGCGGTCCGTCGGAAAGCCATTCGGCCATCTCGATCTCGACGCGGCGTTCATTGGTGTAAATGCCGTGCTCGGTGAGCAAGCCAGGGCGGCCCGTCTCGACCACGGCACGCGCCATCAACAGGCCTGCATATCCTGTCGAGATGGCGTGGTAGCAGCGCGCCTTGGGCAAATCGGCAAGCAGTACCGAGAAGAGCCCGCCGGCCAGCACCCGCCAGCTCCAGAAGTAATTGATAAAGGAGCTGCCTGGCACGCTCTCCTGGTACATGTGGCGCAAAAGATCGAAGGCATCGGCACTGTTCAGCAAGGCCCTGCGCGTCGCATCGCGTGGATGGTCCCGCAGCGCGACACAAACGGCGCGGAAGTCATCAAGCCCGCCGCGTGAGAGAAGCCGCGGGAGGGGGCCACGCAAGGCATCGATCAGCCGGCGCGCTCCCCTCCCATGGTGCGTCCGGCGCTCTGGCTGCTGCAAGCTGATCGTGGTCATGCCGAGGACGTTCGGCGGCAGCGCATAGCGCAACTCCCGCGGCGCATCATCCGCGGTCAGTGCGACAATGTGGAAGCGAAGATCCGGCTGCGCCCGGATGAGGTCATGGGTCCAGGAGGAAACACCGCCCGTAATGAAGGGATAGGCGCCTTCGAGGATCAGGCAGACATCGGCGGTGGGTGCCTCCGGCCTCATACGCTACGCCCCATGAGCAGGGTGTCGTCCCCATCATCGCCCCAGAGCCGAATGACATCATCGAGCGCGTCGCCCCGGGACTGCGCGGTGTCGTGGGACAGGCGCCGGCAGATGTCGCGCAGGTCGACGAAGCGACGCAGGCGGAAAAGGCTGTCGAGATAGGGGCCGAGGATTTCCGCGGTCGGCGGGGACTCGCTATTCGCCCGCGTCAGCAGGCGCACGGCTTCCTCCGCCCGACCGAGGTTCAGCAGCAGCCGACCTGCCGCGCCGGCGCTGGTCATGCGCAATGGCAATCCCGGACCTTGTTCAGCAAGGCGCAAGTGCAGCGCGAGTGCGGTGGTTGCCGCATCGCGCGCACGGCCGGCGTCCAGAAGGCCAGACGCCGCCAGCGCTTCGTGGTGCTGCGCCAGCTCGATCAGGCTCGCATCGTCCGGGCGTTCCGCTCGACGCGCCGCAAGTGTCTCGCCGCGCTCCACGAAGTGCCGCTCGATCTGCGCGACGGCGGACGCGGCCTGGACGCGGATGGATGCCTCTGGATCGTTCAGCGCGGAGCGTAGCGCTGGGGCAAATTCAGGGCGGAAGCCGGCACCGATGAGCGAGAGCGCCGATTGCTTCTCAGCAAGCGTCCCCCGCGCCATGATATCGCCGAACGGCGCCACTGTGCTGCGTACCGACGGCCCATGGCCGCGCAGCACCACGCGTTCGTGCAGCGCCTCGGTCCGATCCTGCCCGAACGCCGGAAACAGCGCCTCGTACCATTCCAGGAAGGGCCGGGCTCGCCAGGCGAAGGCAATACGGAGCAGTGCAGCCAAGCCCGTACCGATGATGCCCAGTGGCCCCAGAAACGCCACCGCCACGACGAACAGCAACAAAAGCGGCTGCCGCCTGGCGTCACGCCGCAGCAGCAAAAGCATCGCGAGGATCGCGACCCCGGCGTGGAGGGCGAGAAGCACGAGCAGGGAGCCGGGTTCCTCGAGGAACCGGATCACGAGTGACGCCTCAGCGGCGACGACCGTCGCGATGAGCGTCGCGGTGAGAAGCACGCGGGGGACGGATAAGCTCATTCCGCTGCCTCCCGCGGTGCGGCGTCGGCCCTACGATGCAGCGGTTCAAGACGATAGCGCACCCCAGGCGGCAAGCCGGCCATGGCCAGCTCCGCATCGATTGCGGACAGCAGGCGCCGCGCGATCTGGGCTGCCGCCGCAGCATCGAAGCCCGGCAACAGCGCCGCCGCGTCCCATCCGTCGCGCCGCCAGTCAAAGCAGGGCTCAGCCGCGCCCAAGACCTCGTCCGCCGCGCGTGCAATAGCACGCGCCCCGGCAGCCTGCAGCGCGGGCACCGTACCCTTGGTTCCGTTGAGTCCGATAAGCAGCACGGTGAGTTCATGCCCAAGGCGCCGCGCCGTTCCGGCCGCGAAGTCTCGCTGAAGCTCGAAAAGCGGCGCGGCGAGCAACCCGCGCTGCGGGTCGACATAGTGCCCGCCCGCCGTTTCCTCCCGCCTGCGTGCATTGCTGTAGGCCCAGCCGATCCACTCGCAGAGCAGGCGGAAATGTTGAACGCTCGCCGGATGAAGGTCGAGAAAATCCATCGACTCGATCTTCAGCATGCCGATGACCTCATCCGTTTCCGCGCAGGTCAGGGGGCCAGCCAGCAGCCCCTCCCCACCGAGGATCAGGCCATGCGAGGGCCGGGTCACCACCAGGTCGCGCCGATGCGACACCACGGCCTGGAACAGCGGTGAACCCTGATCGAAGGCACGGGCAAAGGGATCATCCTCCGCCCAGCCCTCACTCAGCGCTGCCTCAAGCGCGTTGCCTTGCAGCAGGAAAAGCGAAAATTTCCCTGGGTTCAGTACGGTCGAGACCAGCGTCTGGACGCCTGCCAGCACCTGTCCGGTTTCCTCGCGCTCGATGCTGCGCGAGGCCGTGAAGATCGCCTGCACGGTGCGCACCTGGCCCGCCACGCGTAGCTCCAGGTGGTCTTTGATCGCCGTGAGCCGCTCATAGGCGAGGGAGATGCCTTCGGCCTGCTCGCGCGATGCCGCCAGCGTCTCGCGCAGACGCTCACGTTCGCGGCGATGGGCATCGCGGATTTCGCCAAGCAGCAAGGCGGCGAAGACCCAGAGCAGCGGCTCCCGGCTTGCACGCAGCAGCCAGTCGTAGAGATCCTCGCTAAACCCTTGCTCGGGCAGATTGCCGACCAGTAGCGCCGCCGTCGCGGCGAGTGCTGCGATAAGTCCCTCCTTCGCGCCGTACTGCACGGCAGTGAGCAGAACAATGGCCCAGAACGGGTGCGGCGCGATGGCGGCGAAACGGTCGCCATGACCAAACTGCATATCCACGGCGAGGGCTGCACCAAGGAAGATCAGGATCTCCAGTAGCGCGGCAACACGAAGGCCAAGCAGGCGCCTTGGTGTTTTCGGCGGCTCGTCACGGGCGGCGGTACGCTTGGTTACTTCTGTCATCAGAATATCCACGCCAGGGTCGCGCCGATGGAAAAAGTTTCGCCCGCTGAGCGCCCGATGTTGCGCACGTAGCCGGCGCGCAGCGAGGCCTCGAACGAACCGCGCACATATCCAACCGAAGCAAAGGCCAGTGGCCCCGAGAGGCCGTAGCGATCGACACCGTAGCCTGCACTGCCGCGCCAGCTGAGACGTCCGGCTCCGGGTTCGCCACCAATGCTGTCACCAAAGCTCAGCAGCCCGGCATGCACTTCCCGGTCGACGATAGGCAGCGGATGCGCGGTACCTCCACCGGGCAGGCTTCGACGATCCCGACGGAGGACGTATTCCGCATCCAGCACATAGGCGATCGAGAGGCCACGCACGTCGCCGATCGCGTCCAGGCGCAATTCGCCGCGCAGCGTTGCACTGCGCAGGACATCATCATCATCGCGCGGAACGCCGTAGCGGTTCAGTGCGGCGTCGATGCGTGCGCTCAAGCGGTGCGTGAAGCGCTGCACACGCTCCACCGATACGCGATCGCGGGTGGCACCCGCGATGATCGCCTCGACGAATTCCCAGATCGGGCGGCGGTACTCGGCCCGCAACGAGGTCTGTCCGCTATCATCCGGAAGCCGGCCCAGAAGTCCGAAACCGGCCGACCATTCATTCCCGAACAGCATTGCGGTGAGGCTCTGCCCCTCAAGCCACTCATGCTGCACGAAGACCTCGGTGCGCTCCCGGATACCGGAGAAATTCCCGATTGCGCCATTGGCGCGCTGAGTCCGCCGCACATCCACATAGGCGACGCCCTGGGTCGCACCGACCCGCCAGGCGTCGCCGATCCCGGCCTGGAGGCTTGCCTCGCTGGTCGTGATGTCGGCACGCGAGCCGCCGCCGGCGCGCTGGAAGCGCTGGTCAAGATCCAGGCGCAGCCGTGGCGCGCGGGCACGATCCTGGACGGCAAGCGCCTGGGCAAGGGCTGGATCTTCGGGCGCCAGCAGCAGCGCCCCCTCGAGCAGGCTGCGGCTGAGCCTGGTTCGCCCGGAATCGCGTGCGACGGCGGCAAGGCCGCTCAATGGCTCTGCGCTGTCCGCCATGTTTCCGCGCAGTTGCAGATAGGCCTCGCGCGCGGCGCCGAACTGTCCGGTCGCCAGCAGGAGCTGTGCCTGGAGCAGGTCCAGGCGCAGCGCGCCCCGCCGTGCGACCTCGTCCTCCGTGGCGCCGGGCGGAGGATTGCCCTGCGCGCGGGCCGCACCGGTGCCGGCGCAGCCGAGGATGAGGGCGACGGCGATGCCGATGCGCCAGAATGGTGGTCGTGCCGGGTTCATCGCGCGCCCAACACGAGGCCGGCGCGCTGAAAGTCGCGCATGTCCATCAGCAGCGACACAAAATCGGCGCGGAGATGATTGTCGGAGGGGGCGGCGGCCAGCAAAGCTTCATAAATCGGCAGGGCTTCGCGCCCGCGCCCGAGGCGACGCAGCAGCGTTGCCCGCAGCTTGCGTGCCCCCACGGACGCGTCGCCGCTGGCTTCCTCACGGCGCAGCGCATCCTCGAAATGCAGCCTCGCACCCACCGCGTCGCGCTGGTGCAGGCGGATTTCACCCAGGGTGAAGTAGGTCTGGGCATCGGCGCCATTCGCACTGGCGCATTCGGCCAGCCAGCGCTCGGCCTGCGCGAATTGTCCATCGCGGAAGGCGATCAGGCCCACCCGGCGCAGCATGACCAGAGTGCGGTCGCCGGCGTTCACCATCGCGCGGAACACCTGCTCCTCCAGCGCCGCATCGCCGCTGTGCCCGGCAAGCGCGGCGAGCTGGCGCAGGCGATCGGGCGCATTGTCCCGGCCCAGCTCCTCGCGCACCGCGGCCGCAAGCCCGGCGCGATCGCCAACCGTGGCAAGCGCCGCCAGGTAGGTCTCACGGGCTGGGCCTGGCCCGCCGCGCTGCTGCGCCGCTCGATAGGCGGCGATGGCGCGCGTGGCGGCACCCCGCTCGGTCAGCAGGCGCATCCACACGGCCAGCTCCCCTGCCTCGGCGCGTCGGGCACGTGCCTCCATCCAGGCCAGCGCGGCAGGCGCCGGTCGCGCGCCCCACAGGAACAGAAGCTGCCGCACATCCGCGCTGTCGGGCGCTGCCGTTGCGGCCAGCTCACGGAAGGCGGCGATGGCGGCCGGGCGCGCACCGCGTTCGAGCAGGCCGAACGCCATCCATCGGCGCAGCTCCACCGGCAGGCTCGGTAGCACGGACAGGCTTGCCCAGAGCGCGGTGGCCTCCGCCGCAACACCCGCGCGCCGCGCGGCCTCGCCATAGGCCCAGAGCCAGCGTGCGGGATCTTCCATGGCGCGCTGGCGCAGCACGGGCAGGGTCTCCCGCTCCGCGCCCAGGGCGGTGAGCATTGCCATCGCAACGTCGCGTGCCTCCATTGTCTCCGCGGCGGCAAGCCGTGCCGACCAGAAGGAGCGGAGCTCATCGGCGACGGGCGCACCCTGCTGCCAGGCGGCGGTGAGTGCAGCCTCATGCAGCGCCGCGACGTCGACGCCGCGGCCCCGCAGCACCCGCAGCAGGTCGAGCGCCTCGACCGGTCGGCCGGCATCAACCATCATGTGCGCCAGTAGCCGGCGGTCGTCATGACGACCCTCGCGCGCGACGAGGTGCTGCGCGGCGCTGAT
>JBKJNV010000621.1:0-3371 GCA_046593435.1 Roseomonas sp. | reverse complement strand
GACCCGCGCCTTCGAACAGCGGATGATCGCGCTGGGCATCCCCTACCGCGTCGTGGGTGGCGCGAAATTCTACGAGCGCGCCGAAATCCGCGACGCCATGGCCTATCTGCGCGTGCTCAACCAGCCCGCCGACGACCTCGCCTTCGATCGCATCGTGAACACCCCCAAGCGCGGCCTGGGCGACACGGCGATGCGCGCGATGCAGGCCATCGCCCGCGAAAGGCGCCTGCCGCTCAGCTCCGCCGCGCAGATCATGACTGAAGGCAGCGACGCGCTGCGCGGCAAGGCGCGCAGCGCGCTCACCGAGCTCATGAACGGCTTCGCGCGGTGGCGCACCATGCTCGACACCGAAGGCCATGTGGCGGTGACCGCGACGCTGCTCGATGAAAGTGGCTACACCGAGATGTGGAAGCAGGACCGTTCGCCCGAAGCGCCCGGCAAGCTCGACAACCTGAAGGAGCTGGTCACCGCGATGTCGGAGTTCGCGACGCTTGCGGGCTTCCTCGACCACGTCGCCCTGGTGATGGAGACGGATCAGAATGCAGAGACCGAGCGCGTGAGTGTCATGACGCTGCACGCGGCCAAGGGCCTGGAATTCGACATGGTTTTCCTGCCCGGCTGGGAAGAAGGGCTGTTTCCGTCCAAGCGCAGCCTCGATGAGGGCGGCGAGAAGGCGCTCGAGGAAGAACGCCGCCTGGCTTATGTCGGGATCACGCGCGCCCGCCGCGTCGCGGTCATCAGCTCCGTGGCCAATCGCCAGATCCATGGAAGCTGGACCAGCTCCATCCCCTCCCGCTTCATCGATGAACTGCCCGAGGCGCATGTCCAACGCGCGGGTGCGGCTGCGCAGGAGCGTGCGCGCATGATCGCGGCACCCTCCGTCTTCGCTGGTGGTGGCCTGATGGCGCGCCGCCCACGTGTGGTCGAACCTGGCGCGTGGGAAGTGAAGGAACGCCCATCGGTGGGCGGCTTCGCCACGGGAGAGCGCGTGTTCCACCAGAAATTCGGCTATGGCCGCGTCCTGCGCGTCGATGACGACAAGCTCGATATCGCCTTCGAGAAATCCGGCGAGAAGCGCCTGCTCGACCGCTTTGTGGAGAAGGCTTGATGGCGCTGTCGCACCGCCGCGCCGCGCCGCTCGAGACCATCGCGCTGGAGGGCCTGCCCGAACACGCCGTACCCGCCTTCGAGGCGGCCTTCCTGATCATCTGTGCGACGGTCGGCTATTTTCGCGAGGAACCCGCCGAGACCTGGCGCATCGAGGGCGTGCGCGAACAGGGCGCCGATGACACCGAACTCGCCGGGGCGCTGGCTTTGGCAGCACTGATGACGGGCATCGACGCGCCGGAGTTGCTGCGCGCCGAAACCGAAGCCGATGGCTGGCTCGCCCGCACCGTCACGGCCTTTCCGGAACAGCCCGTGGGCCGCCGCTTTCTCATCCGCCCCACCCATGTGCCGAACCCGATCGCCTATGGCCGCGTGGTGCTGCGCCTGGATGCCGGGCTCGCCTTTGGCAGCGGCGAACATGCCTCGACGCAGGGCTGCCTGATGGCGTTCGAACGCGTGGCGCTGCGGCGGCCGCGGCGCATCCTCGACCTCGGCAGCGGCTCGGGCATCCTGGCACTGGCCGCGGCGAAGCTGCTGCACCGGCGCATGCTGGCGACCGACATCGAACCCTGGAGCGTGCGGGTCTGTGCCGAGAATGCGCGGATGAACGGGCAAGGCCAGCGCATGCGCGTGGCCCTGGCCGATGGCTGGCGCAGCCCGGGCGTGCGCGGCCCTTACGACCTGGTCTTCGCGAACATCCTCGCGCGCCCGCTCTGCGCCATGGCGAAGCGCCTGGCGGCCAACCTCGCCCCTGGCGGCACGGCCATTCTGGCCGGGCTGCTCGGCACCCAGGCGCGGATGGTGCTGGCCGCGCATCGGCGCTGCGGGCTGCGGCTCACGCGGCGCATTAATGTCGGGCCCTGGACCACGCTGGTGCTGCGCAAGTGATCCGCGCGGCGGCCCTCGCGCTGCTGCTCGCCGGCTGCGTCGCGGCACCGCCGCGCGAGCCGCCTTTGCTCTACCCCGCCTCCGCGCGCGAGCGGATGATCCGCATTGCCGAAGCGGAATGGGAGGATTGGGGCCGCCTCACGCCAGAGACGGTGCCCGCGGCAGCCGAGGGGTCGCGCGAGAATTTCCCCCGCGTGCTCGCTTACTGGCGCGCACTGGACCCGGGTGCGGATGGCGGCGCCATCGCGCGCAACCGCCGCCGCTTCGCCGCCGGCAGCGCGGGCGTGTGGGAGGAGCCGGCCTGGTCGGCGGCCTTCATCAGCTTCGTCCTGCGCGCGGCCGGCATCGATGGGCGCGAGTTTCCGCCCGCGCCGGCGCATGGCACCTATGTGGACGCGCTGATCGCGGACGCCGCTGAATTCCCCGACCGCGCGCCCTTCATCCCGCACAGCCCTGACGCCTATGGCCCGGCGCTGGGCGACCTGATCTGTGCCGACCGTTCGTCCCGCCCCATCGCGGATTGGCGCGAGCGCAGCGCAGATGCGGGCCGCTTCCGCCCCATGCATTGCGACATCGTGGTCGCCAATGTCGCGGGCGGGGTGGAGGCGGTGGGCGGCAATCTGCGCGACGCCGTCACGCGCATCCGCCTGCCGACCACGCCCGACGGCCGCCTGATCCTGACCCCTGGCGCAACCCCGCATATCTTCGCCATATTCGAAAATCGTCTGGGCCGCCTGCCGGCCCGCATCCGACAGGAAGAGCCCACCTCATGACCCATCTGTTCGATCCGCTGACCTTGCGCGGCGTTACCTTCAAGAATCGCATCGGCGTCGCACCCATGTGCCAGTACTCCGCCGGCCTGGATGGCCGCCCGACCGAGTGGCACCTCGCGCATCTGCTGCAGCGCGCGCTCGGCGGTGCGGGCCTGGTCTGCGTGGAGGCCGCGGGCGTGGTCCCGGAAGGGCGCATCACCCCGGCCTGCCTGGGCATCTGGGACGACGCACAGGAAGCATCGCACACGCGCCTCGCGCATGCCATCACCCGTGGCGGCTCGGTCCCCGGGATCCAGCTCGCCCATGCCGGGCGCAAGGCCAGCCGCGCCGTATCATGGGAGCGGGGGCCTGCGGTGCCGGGCTGGAATACCGTGGGGCCGAGCGCCGAGGCCTTCGGCGACTTTGCCACGCCCGCCGCCCTGTCGCCGGCCGAGATCGAGGCGTTGCCGGAAGCCTTTGCCACCGCCGCCCGCCGCGCCGTGCGTGCGGGGTACGGCTTTGTCGAGGTGCATGGCGCGCATGGCTACCTGATGCACCAGTTCCTCTCGCCGCTGTCCAACACGCGCAACGATGCCTGGGGCGGCGATTTTGCCGGCCGCACGC
>JBKJNV010000556.1:0-3247 GCA_046593435.1 Roseomonas sp. | reverse complement strand
GCGATCTTCGGCACGCAGGGCAACGAGCCACGGGACAAGCGGCACGCCCGCGAGCAGCTTTGCCAATGGCGAGAAGACCGAGCCCGCGAAGCCCGCCAGCGGCAGGAGCGCGCCGTTGATCGCGACGATACCAGCCGGCCGTGCAAGCCCATCAAGCGCCATCCGCGCCGCGATTGCGGCACCTGCGGAATGGCCAATGATGAGGCTCGGACGAGCATCCATCGCATCGAGCAGGGCGGCGATACGGCGCGCCATGCCTGGCAGCGACAGCCCATCCGCGCCGGGCGTTGCGGTGAAGCCGTGGCCCGGCAGGTCGGGGGCGATGCAGTCGAAATGCTTCGCCATCGCGGGCAGCAGGCCGCGCCAGGAATGGGTGGCGGCGCCGGTTCCATGCAGGAACAGCGCGACCGGGCCCTGGCCCATCCGCTGCACATGCCAACGCATATGCGCGGCGAAGGGGAAGGCGCTGTGCGCGCGGTTGGGCCAATCCCGCCCGTCCCGGTCCCAGGCGGGCCCGCCGGCCATTCAGGTGAGCGCCGCCTGGACAGCCCGATTCAGCGCCGTGCTGTTCGCTTGCGGCAGTGGCACCAGGCGCGCACCAGATGCCTCGGCGAGCCTGCGACAGAACTCCTGCGGCCGCGGCGCCGTATCCACGAGCAGGGTGGCGATGCCGGCGGCACGCAGCGGCCGCGCGGCATCGAGCGCATCCGCCTCCGCCTTCGGGCGCCCCGCGGCGCCATCGCGCGCGATATTGGCGCGGCCATCGGTGAGGATGACGATCACCGGCGTGCGGCCGGCGCGGCGCTCGGCCTCGGCCAGTGCCATTGCCTCATCCATCGCGGTTGCCAGGGGCGTGCCGCCGCCGCCCGGCAGGCCCGACAGCGCCCGGCGCGCGCGGGTGAGGCTGCGGGTGGGCGGCAGGGCGAGGCTCGCCTGGGTGCCGCGGAAGGTGATCAGCGCCACGCGGTCGCGCCGCACATAGCAATCGGCCAGCAGCAGTTCGACGGCGCCCTTGGCTTCCGCGAGGCGGTTGAGCGCGGCGGAGCCCGAGGCATCGACGGCGAAGATCGTCGTGGTTTCGCTGCGTTGGCGGAAGCGCAGGATGCGGAAATCCTCGCGCCTTACGGCAATACGTCCCGGCTGCGCACCGCGCAGGCGCTGCCAGGGTGCGGCCGTGCGCAGCGTGGCCAGCACCGCGATGCGGGCGCCGCCGCGCGGCTCGCCGGCGCGGGCGCCGATGATGCGGCCCCGCTGCTTTTCCATCCGCTGCGCACCCGACTTGCCAGCCGCACCCTGTCGCGCGCGGCTGGCCATCTGGGCGCCAAGCCGTGCCAACAGATTGGCTGGCAGCACCGCGCCCGCTGCGGCGAGGATCATGTCCTGCATCGCCTGCGTCTGGTCAGGCGGCGGCGCATCCGTCTCCGCCTCGTCGGGTGGTGCCGACGTGGCGTCCTTGTTTTCCGTAGGCGGCTCGGGCGGCGGCGCCTCATCGGGCTGCGACTCGGGGATGCGGGTCGCGCGTGGGGCAAGGACCAGCCGGGCGGCGAGCGCCGCATCGTCCTGCCCGATCCGGACCCGGCCATTCAGCGCGGCGGCCGCGCGGGCGACGCGCAGCGCCAGGATCGGCGCGCGCAGCGAGGCGATACCGAGCGCCATGGCCGCGCCGCACAGCGCCTCGATGATCGCCGGCTCGTCCTCGCCCTGCGCCAACAGGGCGCGCGGCGCGTCGAGGTCCACGTCCGGCATCGCGGTGAGGGTGTCGAGCGTCAGGTGAATCGCGAGGCGGTCGGTCAGAGCGACGGGGGCGGCCTCGCCTTCCTCGCCCTCATCCAGTGCAACGGCGCCGAAGCGGGCCGGCGCTTCCAGCGCGAAGCCGTCACGCTCGATGCTGATGCGGTGGTGGTCGATCGTCGCGCCGATGCGCGCGGCGGTTCCGGCGGGCAGGCGCTCCGCCATGGCGAGCAGGATCACGCCGCCATGGGCCGCGGCGAGCAGGCCGCGCTCGGCAACCGGGCGTCCCGTGGCCAGCGTGGCGGCAAGGTCGAGCCCACCCAGCAGCCGATCATCGGGAATGTTCGGCGGCACCCGCCGCAGCGGTGCATCGCCGATCAGGAACTTCAGTGACAACAGCCAGGAATCGCGTGCCGGTCCCGGCCCCGCGCGGAGCACGACGCCACCGATCGCCGCCGGGTCGAGCGCGAAGATCGCCACGGCCTGGGCGGCGTCATCCATGAACGGATGGCGTGCGGCGCGCGGCACCGGCATGGCTCACCTGCCCAGGATCTCCAGCATGCCGCGCTCAATGCGCGTGCCGGCGGCGCTCTCGTCGAGCGGGCTGCGCCGCAGCCGATGGCGCAGCGAGGGCAGTGCGACGGCACGAAGCTGCGCGATGCCCAGCTCACGCACACCGTCGAGCGCAGCGCGGGCGCGTGCGGCGCGGATCAACGTCAATTCGCCGCGCAGGCCGTCTGTGCCCAGCGCGATGCAGAGTCGTGCGGCCGCCTCCAGCACGGCATCGGGCACGGCGACGGCCGAGACATTGGCGCGCGCGGTCACGATGCGGGCCCGCAGTGCCGCCTCCTCCGGCGCATAGCGGGCACAGAAGCCTTCCGGATCACGCTCGAAGGCGTCGCGGCGCTTGACCACCTCGACGCGTGTGGCGAGGTCGGTGGGGGTCTTCACCTCGACGGAGAGGCCAAAGCGGTCGAGCAGCTGCGGTCGTAGCTCGCCCTCCTCGGGATTGCCGCTGCCCACCAGCACGAAGCGCGCAGGGTGCCGGATGGAGATGCCGTCGCGCTCGACCACGTTTTCGCCCGAGGCCGCGACGTCGAGCAGCAGGTCGACCAGGTGATCCTCAAGCAGATTTACCTCATCAATGTAGAGAAAGCCGCGATGGGCGCGGGCCAGCAGCCCGGGCTCGAAGGCCTTTTCGCCATGCGCGAGTGCGCGTTCGAGGTCGAGCGCGCCCACGACGCGATCCTCGGTCGCGCCGAGCGGCAGGTCGATGACGGGGACCGGCGCGGCAACGCTGCGGCGTTTGCCCTCGGGTACGGCGCAGCCGAGGGGCTCGCCGCAGCCCTGCGCCGGGTCGCAACCATAGCGGCAACCCTCAATGACCTGCATCGGCGGTAGCAGGGCGGCGAGCGCGCGGATGGTGGTGGATTTGCCGGTGCCACGGTCGCCGAGCGCGAGGAGCCCGCCGACCAGCGGTTCCACCGCGGCGACCATCAGCCCATCGCGCATCTCC
>JBKJNV010000520.1:0-2770 GCA_046593435.1 Roseomonas sp. | reverse complement strand
CACCCGCGCGCCCATGGTCAGCAGCAGGTGGATGTTGCTCCGCGCCACGCGCGAATGCAGGACATCGCCGCAGATGGCGATCACCAGATTGTCCAGATGGCCCTTGTGGCGGCGGATCGTCAGTGCATCCAGTAGCGCCTGGGTGGGGTGCTCATGCGTGCCGTCGCCTGCATTGATGACGGCCGCCTCCACCTTCTGGCTCAGCAGCGCGGGCGCGCCGGACTGGCCGTGGCGGATCACCAGCAGGTCGCAGTGCATGGCGTTAAGCGTCGATGCAGTGTCGAGCAGCGTCTCGCCCTTGTTCACCGATGAGGTGCTGACCGCCATGTTGATGACGTCCGCGCCCAGTCGCTTGCCGGCGAGCTCGAAGCTGGTCCGCGTGCGTGTGCTGTCCTCGAAGAACAGGTTGATCAACGTGCGGCCCTTGAGCAGGTCACGCTGCGTCTTGCCCGAGCGGTTGAGCAGCGCGTAGCTCTCCGCGAGGTCCAGCATGTCGGCGATATGCGGCGGCTCCAGCCCTTCGATGGCGAGGAGGTGGCGAGGGGGGATCAGCGGCATGGCGGCAGGGTAGGGGTTGGCCGCCGCCTGGGGAAGCCACACCGTGGCGTCAGCCTGGTTCACCCGGGATGGTGCCGGGCAGGAAGCTCGCGACATGGTCGAAGATGCCGCCGGCCGTGGTCACCCAGATCCGCTCCCGCTGCGCGGTGATGTGGGCAAGTGCGCGGCGCAGATGCCGCATCCGGTAGGGCTGGCCGATGATGTAGGGGTGCAGCGCGATGCCCATGACCTGGGGGATGCCATCCTCGCACTGGGTCAGGCGTTCCTCGAAATCATCGATGATCATGTCGGCGAACTGCGCGGCACCATCCTTGCGCGCGGCGATCGCGGGGATGTCGTTCACCTCCTGCGGGTAGGGAATCGCAAGCAGGCGGCCATGCGCGGTGCGGTGCCAGATCGGCTGGTCGTCATTGCACCAGTTGAGTGTGTAGCGGTAACCGGCCTCGGCCAGCATGTCCGGCGTGGCGACACTCTCCGCGATCCAGGGGGAGAGCCAGCCGCGCGGCGAAACCCCTTCCTCGGCGGCGATTCGCGCGGAGCATTGGCCGATCAGCGCGCGTTCCTCGGCGGGTGGCAGGATGGACTGGCGCTCGGAATTGGTGCGGCCGTGACCGGCGAATTCATCGCCCCGTGCGCGATGGGCCGCGAGCAGGGCGGGGGCGTGGTCGTACATGGCGGTGTTGACAAGCAGCGTGGCCGGCAGACCGAGTTGGTCCAACAGGGTCAGCAGCCGCCAGCCGCCGATCCGGTTGCCGTAGTCCCGCCAGGCGTAGTTCATCACGTCGGGCTGCGGCCCACCGGGGGCAAGTTCCGCACCGAGCCCTTCGCCAAAGGCGAAATGCTCAAGGTTGAGCCCGATATAGACCGCCAGCCTCGCGCCGCCCGGCCAAGCATAGCGGGGGCGCTCGGGCAGTGGGTGGTCGTCATAGCGGGCATGGGTGGGCAGCATTGGCGGCGAGCCTTCGGACAGGTGACGGGCGCTTGATGGTTGGTTAAACGAGGTCCCATGGCGAGAGCAATGCGCGGGGGAGAAGCGGCGGAGCTGTTGGCGCGTGAGCGCCGCATGGCTCGCCCCCTGATCATCCGGTCGGTCGCGATCGGCGTGGCCCTGGTCGCGGTGGCCATCTCTGAGGCTTGGCTGATCGCTGGCCTGCTCGCGCGGTTGCTCGGCTTCGGCGAGGCTGGCTGGGCGTCGCTGATGCTGGCCGGCGGGCTGGCGCTGGTTGCGGCCGGCCTTGGGATTGCGCAGGAACGCGCCCAGGTCGCGGCCGGCGAGGCGGCCAAGGCGCGGCTGCGCGCGCAGGCCTTTTCCCGGCTGCTTCAGAAGGGTGTGCAGGATCAACGGCCGGTCGGCGCGCGCGCCGCGCTGGTGGTGGACCGGGTCGATGCCATGGAAGGCTATTTCTCGCGGTGGGTGCCGGCGGGGCTGCTGGCCATCCTGGGGCCATTGATGGTGGCCGGTGCGGCGGGCCTGGTCGATGCCGTCAGTGCCTGGATCCTGCTGGTGGCCGGCCTTCTGGTGCCTGTGGCCCAGGCTGGTGCTGGCATTGGCGCAGCGGCGGCCAGCCGGCGCCAGTTCGGCGCGCTGCAGGCCCTGTCGGGGCGGTTTCTCGACCGCATGCGCGGCCTGCCGACGCTGGTGCTGTTCAACCGCGAGAAGGCGGAGCAGACGGCGCTCGGGGCGCGGGCGGAGGAGTTGCGGGTTCGCACCATGAAGGTGCTGCGCGTGGCCTTCCTCTCCTCCGGCGCGCTGGAACTGATCGCGGCCGCAACGCTCGCCTGCATCGCGATCCGCCACGGGGCGGTGCTGGGTGAGGCACATCCGGACCCGACGGCCGCGCTGTTCGTGCTGCTGCTGGTCCCGGCTTTCTTCCAACCGCTGCGGCTGTTCGCGCAAGCCTATCATGAACGCCTTGGTGCTGCGGGTGCCGCGGCCGATCTTGCCCCGCTGCTGGGTGGCGTCGGCCTTGGCGGGGGCCTGGTGCTTGATGCGGTGCCACCGCGCGTGACCGTCACCTTCGACCAGGTGAGTCTCACCTATGACGCGGCGCGCGGCCCGGCGCTGGACCAGTTGAGCTTCCGCGTGCTGCCCGGCGAGACGCTGGTGCTGATGGGTGCCTCGGGGGCGGGCAAGACCTCCGTGCTGCGGCTGCTGATGGGCTTCGCGCGCCCCGATGCCGGGCGCATCGCCTTCAATGGCCGTGACGCGATG
>JBKJNV010000302.1:0-7775 GCA_046593435.1 Roseomonas sp. | reverse complement strand
GCGATCTTCTTCAACACGGCACGCCGGATCTACCGGCTGTGAGGGAGTGACGACCATGGGACTTGAGATCAAGCTGCTCGACTACGGCGACATCGAGCTGGAATCGAGCTTTCTCGTGCTCGCGCGCGACTGCGGGCGGGTGCGGCGCGTGCCGGTCTATGGCTTCCTGATCCTGGGTGGCCGGCATCCCATCGTGGTCGATACCGGCTACCGCGACAACGCCATCATGGAGACGCTGGGGATGCGCGGCCTCCAGTTCCACGAGAACATGATCGAGCGGCAGCTCGCCCGGCACAATGTGAAGGTGGGCGATGTCCGCTACGTCCTGCACACGCACCTGCACATCGACCACGCCGGCAAGGATGACCACTTCCCGATGAACACCACCGTGGTCATCAACCGCCGGGAGATGGAGCATTCGGTCTCCGGCCTGATGCACCCGCAATATCCCAAGCCCGACATCCAGCACCTGGTCGAGCGACTGCACACCCGCCACGCGCTGCGCTTCGAGGATCTGGAGATCACCGGCCCGATCGAGATCATGCCCGGCGTCGTGCTGGAGGCGGCCAACGCCCACACCGAGGGCTCGATGAACGTCCATGTCGAGACGGCGGAGGGCCGCGCCACGATCTGCGGCGACGTGATCTACGATTTCAACGACCAGGTCGTGGAGCCATTGTACCAGGTCAACGCCCATGAGCCGCAGGTCACCGGCAACCATGCCGGCTCGAAGCGCGGCGAAAAGGCCGCGATCAAGAAGCTGCTCGCCTCGTCGAAATTCCTCCTGCCCGTGCATGACAAGCCGGCCAAGATCGAAGGCGGGCAGGTGGTCGGGCGGCTGGACATGCAGGTCCCCGGGCCGATCACGCAGTCGGTCCCCCGACGGGAATGGTTCCCGGCGTGACGGAGCGCGCCATGGCCCACCTCGCCCTCGACCCCGCCTTCCGCCGCCTGATCGACGAACATGCGCCCGTGCGCCAGGCCGGCAGCGGCTTCACCTTCACCGAGGGGCCGGTCTGGCATCCGACCGAGCATTTTTTGCTTTTCTCCGACATGCCGGCCGATGTGCGACGCAGGCTCGACCGGGCCGGCGTGCGCGAGGTGGCGCGCCCGTCCAACAAGGCCAACGGCCTGACCTATGATGCGGATCTCAACCTCATCGCCTGCGAGCACGCGACATCGTCACTCGTGCGCATCCGTCCCGACGGCGCGCGCGAGGTGCTCGCTTCGCATTTCCAGGGCCGCGAACTGAATTCGCCCAATGATGTCTGCGTGGCCTCCGATGGTGCGATCTATTTCACCGACCCGTGGTACGGGCGCATGCCGCATTACGGCGTCGAGCGGCAGCGCCAGCTCGGCTGGCAGGGTGTGTTCCGCATCCGCCCCGATGCGCAGCCCGGCGAGGAGCCGCAGCTTGTCGTCGAACGCTATACGCACAGCCAGCCGAACGGGTTGTGCTTCTCGCCCGACGAACGGCTGATGTATGTGAACGATACCGAGCAGGCGAATATCCGCGTCTACGAGGTCGCCGCTGATGGCGCGCTGAAGAACGGCCGCATCTTCGCATCCGGCCTGCGTGACGCGCTGCTGCCGGGCCTGCCGGACGGGATGAAATGCGATGCCGAGGGCAATGTCTGGTGCACCGCGCCGGGCGGCGTGTGGGTGTTCGCACCGGAAGGGCGCCTGATCGGCAAGGTGTCGATCCCGGAGCCGCCAGCCAACCTGCATTGGGGCGGGCCCGACTGGCGCACGCTGTATGTCTGCGCCACGACATCGGTCTATGCGGTTCCGATCAAGGTCGGCCCGCGCAACGAGCCCTTCATGCGCGCCCGGCCAAGCGACAAGGCTGGCCCCGCGACGGAGGGCGACCCGCTCAGGCTCGACCCCTCCCGCTGCGCGCTCATCATCCAGGACATGCAGAACGACGTGGTGATGGATGGCGGCGCCTTCGCCTCTTCCGGCAGCCCGGACCATTGCCGGCAGCAGAACGCGATCGCCAACATCGCGCGGCTCGCGGCGCGCTGCCGGGCGCTTGGCGTGCCCGTCATTCACGTCTGGTTCGTCCGCCGGGCCGATGCGCGGGACATGACGCTGAACGCCCCGCTATTCGAGGGATGCGTGGACGCGAACGCGCTGATCGAGGGCAGCTGGGGTGCGGAGCCGGTCCCCGGCCTTGAAGCCCAGCCTGGCGACCACGTTGTCCGCAAGGCGCGCATGAGCGCGTGGGAAGGCACGTCGCTCGAGCGGATCCTGAAGGCGGAGGGCCGCAGCATCATCATCGAGACCGGCGCCTGGACCAACATGAGCATCGAGCACACCGCCCGCACCGGCGCCGACAAGGGCTACGTCATGGTCATCCCCGAGGATGGCTGCTCGACCATGAACGCCGACTGGCACCGCGCCTCGATCGACTACGCGATGCGCAACGTCGCCCTTGTGACCAAGACCGAGGAGGTGATCGCGGCGCTCGAATGATGTGGCTCTGCGGGATGGTCTGCAGCCGATGCGGATCGATACCACTGGTTGTCGATAACGAAGGCTCGACGCTGATCGCAGCGGCGATCAGGCCGGAGGCGCGCTCGCCAGTTCCGCAATCCGTCGCGCATGGTGCTGCCGATCTCGTCGAGTGCGGCGTTGGCCTCGGTGACGTCGAGCAAGCGACGTTTGGTTTCGTCGAGCGAGAGGCGCTGCGCCTCCGCCCTCAGCGCGAGCTGCGCAACCTTCAGCCGGGCGAAGGGCGTGACCTCGGCGCTGGCTCTGCTGGCCAGGGGCGAGCGGGTGGGATCGGCGGTCTCGGTCAGCCGGCGGCGCTCCGTCGCGGGTATTGCTGTACGCAGTTCGCGAACCCGCTCTGGAAGCCACACGGCGTCGTCGGCCGGGCCATTACCCGCAAGGCTGCTTCGCCGCTGCCACCGCGTGCGCGGCGATCGCCGTTGAGGCGCCCTGGACACGTTATGGGTTGGCGAGAATAATACTCTCGGTGGAACCGAAGGCCGAGCCATGAAAAACGTCGAATCACCGTATTCCCGTCGCCGGCTTCTTGGTGGCGCCGTCGGCGCTCCTGCGCTGTTGGCCGGGCTGTCGGGCAGGAACGCCGCCGCCCAGGCCGGCGGCACGGTAAACTTCATCGGCTGGTCGGCAGCGGTAGACCAGGTGCGAGCGCAAATCTCCGCCTTTGAGCGGGCGACCAATGTCCGGGTGAATTATGAGAACTTCCCCTGGGCACAATTCCGCACCGCCCTCGTCACGCGTCTCGTTGGGAACGCACCGATCGACGTGTCCTGGATATCCGACGCGTGGCTTCCGGAATTTGTCGAAGCCGGGTGGCTGGCGGACATCAACGATATCCCGCAGCTCATGCGCTACAATGCGGAGGCGGCCGACTACTGCACGCAATCCATGGTCTATCGCGGCAAGCAGTACGGCCTTGCATACTACGGCGACCACATGAGCTTCATGTACAACACGGAGCTTCTGCAGCGCGCCGGCATCACGACCCCGCCGACGACCTGGGAGGAGGTTGTGCAGCTGTCACTGCGCATCAAGCAGCAGGGGATCGTGGAGTTCCCGCTGCTGCTCTCGCTCGCCGCCGATACCTGGCTGATCGAATTCGTCTCGGCCCTCACCTACGCCTTCGGCGGGCGCATGGTGGACGATGCGGGCAATGCCGTGATGGCGGACGCGAACCGTGGCTCGGTCCGCGCCGCCCGCTTCATCCGCGAGGCAATCGCGACGCATCGCATCCTGTCGCCCGGCGCGGTGGAGACAGGGGAGATCAACGGCCTGCGCGCGATGGGCAGCGGGCAGCACGCTTTCGCCATCGTGCCGACCTATCGTATCCGCGCGCTCAATGACCCCTCGCAGGCGTCGGCCGCGGGCAAGATCCGCATCGCGCTGATGCCGAAGGGCGGGCCGGACGGCACGAACAATACGCTCGGCTGGATCCGCTTCTACGGCATGACGCCGGCCGCGAAGGCGGACCGCGCGCGGCGGGAGCGGGCCGTGCGCTTCATGGAGTTCTTCGGCGGCCGCGACACCGGCGGCAACTACTCCCTGCAGAAGCTGCTGCTGATGGATGTCGGCCTGCCCAGCTGCGCCCTGCCGGTGAACGCTGACCCCGACGTGACGGCGTTCTGGGAGCGCTGGGCGGGCGGCGGCGCGGTGATCGCACAGCAGGCGTTGCTGGCGAAGAAGAAGGACACCATTGCCCCGTGGTTCGGCGAATGGGTCGAGACGTCGAACCAGGCCTGGCAGGCTGTCTGCCTCGGCCGTGCGGAGCCGGATGCGGCGATGCGCACTGCCGCGGCGAAGTGGACGGAACTCCGTCGCGCCTTCCGCTGACGTGCTGACCCGACTGAACCGAAGGTTCGGCTACGACGAGCGCAGCGCCGCCATCCTGGTCTTCCCGGTGGTGGCGGTGCTGCTTGTCGTGGCGGCCTACCCGATCCTGTATTCCTTCTGGGTCAGCCTGCACGACATCGTGCTGACGCGCCCGCTGCGCCAGCCCTTCGTCGGCGCCGACAACTATCTGCGCATCTTCGGGGATGAGCGCTTCTGGTTGGCCGTTTCGCGCACCACCGTCTACACGGTGGTGACCGTCGTGGTGACCACGCTTCTCGCCGTGCTGGTGGCGCTGCTGCTGAACGAAGCCTTCCCGGGCCAGCGCATCCTCTCCGCGTTGCTGCTGGTGCCCTGGGCGACGCCGTCGGTCGTCAACGGGTTGATGTGGAAATGGATCTACGATCCGACCTACGGACTGCTGAACGCGCTGCTGCTGCAACTCGGCCTGATCGAGCGATACCGCGCCTGGCTCGGCGACCCCGACCTGACCCTGCTCCTGATCGCCAATGCCGCAATCTGGAAACAGATGCCGCTGGCTGCACTGCTGCTGATCGTCAGCATGAAGGCGATTCCCGATGACCTCTACCGCGCCGCCAAGGTGGATGGCGCCAATGTCTTCCAGCGCTTCGCGCATGTGACCCTTCCCGCGCTGCGGCCGGGGCTGATGCTGGTCCTGGTCTACGAGACGATGATCAGCATCCGCCACTTCGACCTGTTCCTGATCATGACGCAGGGCGGGCCGGGCGATGCCAGCTTCACCCTGTCCTGGCTCATCTATGTCGAGACCTTCCGCTCGCTGCGCTTCGGGACGGGTGCTGCCATGAGCTACGTGCTCGCGATGGCGACCTTCCTGCTCTCCTGGGCTATGATCCGCTGGCTGGGGAAGCGCATCTGATGGCAGGTCGTCCCATCGCACCCCGTATCGGCCGCGCGCTGCTGCTGGCGTTCTTCTCGGCACTGTTCGTGCTGTATGTCGCGGGGCCGGTGGCGTGGCTCGTCTCGTCCTCGTTGCAGACCGAGGCGCAGATCACGGCCATTCCGCCGAACTGGCTGCCGCCGGAGGTGAACCTCGGCAACTTCGACGCCATCCTGAACGCCGCCGAGCGCCAGGTCACCTACGAGACAAGGCGCCAGGGCGACCCGGCCACCGGCGGCTTCCTGCCGTCCGGGGCGGCGAACCTGATCCCGTCGCTGTGGAACAGCCTCACGGTCGGGCTGTGGGTCGCGGCACTCAACCTTTTGCTCTCGGTCACCGCGGCCTACGCCATTGCGGTGATCGATTTCCGCGGCCGGCGCGCAACGCTGTACACCGTGCTCGCGACGCGGGTGGTGCCGGACATCGCGCTCATCGTGCCGCTGTTCCTGGTGATCCGGAACCTCGGGCTGATCAACACAACCGGCGCGCTGGTCGTCACTTACCTCGCGATCACCGTGCCCTTCACGATCTTCATCCTGATTTCGTATTTCGAGGGCATCCCGCGCGACCTCTACCGCGCCGCGCGGATCGACGGCTGCGGCCATTGGGGCGCGTTGCGGCACGTCTACCTGCCCCTGTCGCTGCCGGCGCTGGTGGCGTCGCTCACCTTCGCCTTCCTCACCTCCTGGAACGAGTTCGTCTTCGCGCTGGTGCTGACGCAGAATGTCGCGGCGCAGACGCTGCCGATCGTCATCTCGGGCTTCGTGATGGACTTCACAACCAGCTTCTCCTTCGTCAATGCGGCAGGCGTCATCGCCATCATCCCGCCGGTGCTGATGGCGGTGCTGTTCCAGCGCTACATCGTATCCGGCCTGACCGCCGGCGCGGTGAAGGGATAAGCATGGCCGCCATCACCTGCGAGAAGCTGACCAAGCGCTACGGCAGCGTCACCGCCGTGGACCGGCTGGACCTGGCCATCGACCACGGCGAGTTCATGGTGCTGCTCGGCCCTTCTGGCTGCGGCAAAACCACCACGCTGAACATGATCGCCGGGCTTGAGGAGATCAGCGACGGCACCCTGCGGTTCGACGCCACCGACGTCACCTGGCAGCCCCCGCACAAGCGCGAAGTCGCGATGGTTTTCCAGTCCTACGCGCTGTATCCGAACAAGACCGTGCGGGAGAACATCGCCTTTCCCCTGCAACTCCGCCGCACCCCGCGCGCGGAGATCGAACGCGCCGTGCGTGAGGTTTCGGAACAGCTGGAGATTGCGCATCTGCTGGACCGCCACCCCTCCCAGCTTTCGGGCGGGCAGCGGCAGCGCGTCGCGCTCGGCCGCGCCATCGTGCGCAAGCCCAGCGTCTTCCTGATGGACGAGCCGCTGTCGAACCTCGATGCAGCACTGCGGCTTTCCATGCGCAGCCTGATCAAGCACCTGCACCAGCGCCTGCAGGCCACCTTCGTCTATGTCACGCACGACCAGGCGGAGGCGATGACGCTGGCCGACCGCATCGCGGTGATGCGCGGCGGTCTGATCCAGCAGCTCGATACGCCCGACGGCATCTACAGCCGCCCCGCCAATACCTTCGTCGCCGGCTTCCTCGGCAGCCCCCCGATCAACCTCCTCGCGGGCGAGATCGCGCCGGATGGCAGCTTCATCCGTGGTGCGCTGCGCCTGGACCTGCCCACCGGCATCGCCGCGCCGGGCCGCGCCGTCACGCTCGGCCTCCGTCCGGAGGATGTCGCAGCACCCGCGCCGGGCCTGACCAGCATCGAGGCGCGGGTGGACCTCGTCTCCCCGCTCGGTTCGGAGACCCTGCTGGAGGTGGTAGCACCCGGCGATGTCGCGCTCACGCTGCGCGTTCCCAAGGAATGGCGCGTGCGCAGCGGCGACAGGATGACCTTCGGCATCGATCCCGCGCGGCTGCACGTGTTCGATAAGCAGACGGAAGCGCGACTTTGACTGTCCCGCCGCCCCCCGAACCGGGCGGCCCGCTCGGCAAGGCGCTGCGGCGGCGCGAGGACCGGCGGCTGCTGATGGGCCAGGGCAGGTTCCTCGACGACATTGCCGAGCCGCCAGGCTGCCTGCACGCGGTCTTCCTGCGCAGCCCGTATCCGCATGCGCGGATCGCCGCCATCGACACGGCAGAGGCCCGCGCCGTGCCAGGCGTGGCCGCGGTGTTGACCGGCCGCGAACTCGGCGCCCTTGTCACCCCACTGCGCATGGCGCCGCCCATCGAGGGCCTGCTGCCGATGGACATGCCCATATTGCCGACGGAGACCGCGCGCTTCGTCGGTGATCCCGTGGCGCTGGTGCTGGCCGAATCCCGTATCGCGGCCGAGGATGCGGCCGAACGGGTGCAGGTCGAGTGGGACCCGCTGCCCGCCATCGCGAGCATGGCGCAGGCAAAGCGGGCCGCCGCCCTGGTGGATCCCGACGTGCCCGGCAACCGCGTCTCGCGGCAGGGCTTCGCGACGCCAGGCCTCGATGCCGCCTTCGCCCGCGCCGACCGCGTGG
>JBKJNV010000113.1:0-3079 GCA_046593435.1 Roseomonas sp. | reverse complement strand
TTCGCCGCAGCGCCGATGCGCAATGAGGCCGCACCCGCCTGGTACCGCTTCAAGCTGGGCGGGATGGAGATGACCGTCGTCTCGGACGGGCCGCTGCCAATCCGCCCGCCTTCCTCGGGCTTCATCGGCGTGAACCAGGCCGAGATGGAAGGGTTGCTGCGGGCCAACTTCCTCGCCACGGACCATCTGCCGCTGGAACAAAACATCCTGATCGTGAACACCGGCCGGCAGCTGGTGCTGTTCGACACCGGCATGGGGGCGAGCATGGGGGCGGCGAGCCAGATGTTCGGGCCCACCACCGGCCGGCTTCTGGCGAACATGCGCGCGGCCGGGATAGAGCCGGCGCAGATCGACCTCATCGCCGTGACCCACGCCCATTGCGACCATTGCTGGGGCCTGGTGGACGCGAACGGCGCCAAGGTCTTCCCCAATGCCCAGGTCGCGATCAGCGAAGCGGACCTCGCCTTCTGGACCGATGACGCGAACAAGCGCGGGCCAGAATTCATGACCGTGTTCATCGACGGCGCGAAGAAGAACCTCAACGCCTACCGCGACCGGATGGTGATGGCGCGTGACGGCGCCGACATCGCGCCCGGCATCCGCGCCATGGCGATCCCCGGCCACACCGTCGGCCATATGGCCTACGCGATTTCCGATGGCGGGCAGACCATCATCAATACGGGCGACCTCAGCCATCACCATGTGCTGCTGCTGCAGCGTCCGAACTGGAAATTCGCCTTCGATTCCGACCCCGACCAGGCGGCGCGCACCCGTGTGCGCTTCCTCGACATGGTGAGCAACGACCGGCTGGAGATATTGTCCTATCACTTCCCCTGGCCGGGCAACGGCCATGTGCTGAAGGCGGGCGAGGGCTATGCCTGGGTGCCTTCGCCGACGCGGACCATGCTCTGACGCCTAGCCGCACCAATCCGCGACGAAGGCGGCGATGGTGAGCGTGCAGCGCCGCAGATCCTCAAGCGAGGTGCGTTCGTCGAAGCCGTGATTGCCCTCGCCCTTGGGTCCGTAGCACAGGGCGGGGATGCCGTAGTCGCGGCCATAGAAACGGGTGTCGTTGACCGCCGTGCTGCGGCGTTCCGCCATGGTGCCGCCATGGATTTCCGCATGGGCGGCGGCGAGGACGGCCTCAGCCTCTGTCCCCGGCTCCAGGACGAAGCCTTCGGCGCGGAAGCCATGGAAATTCAGCGTGGGCGGATGGTTCGCGAGGAAATTGTCGCCCCGCGCGGCCTCGGCCACCACGCGCTCGACCGCCGCCATGGCCGCGGCGACGTCATCGCCGGGCAGCAGGCCGATGCGGCAATCCACCTCGCACCAGGCGGGCGTGCTGCTAGCCCAGTCGCCGCCGCGAATGATGCCCGGGTTGAACTTGATCGGGTCGCGCACCGCGCCGAACCAGGGATGCGTGCGCGCGGCTTCGTTCAGCCGCACGGTGTGGGCGGCCAGCGCCTCGACCAGCTTCATCGCGGACAGGATGGCATTGGAGCCATCCTGCGCCACCGCGACATGCACCGGCACGCCGGCCACGCGCAGGCGGAACCACAGCGTCCCCGTGTGGCAGCGGGTGATGGCATGGCCGGTGGGTTCGGGGATCAGCACCGCATCCGCGCGATAGCCGCGCAGCAGGGTGGCGAGGGCGCCATTGCCGGTGCTCTCCTCCTCGGTGACCGTTTCCACATGCACGTCGCCGCGCAGCGCCACGCCGGCCGCGGCCACCGCATCCATCGCGAAGACCATGGCGGAGACGCCGGCCTTCATGTCGTTTGCACCGCGCCCATACAGCCACCCGTCGCGCACCACCGCGGCATAGGGCGGATGGGTCCACATCTCGGCCGGGCCTTCGGGCACCACGTCGATATGACCCTGCAGGATCAGGCTGCGCCCGGCGGGGTCCGACCCGCGCCGCGTGGCCACCACCTGGCGGCTGGCCGCCGGGTCGGCATCGACCATCGGGCTGGCCTTCGCGTGGGCTGCCAGCGGCACATCGGCCAATGAGAAGCGGTCCACCGCCCAGCCGCGCCCGGCGAATTCCCGCGCGATCCAGTCCTGCAGCGGCGCCTCGTTCCCGCGCAGCGAGGGGAAGCGCACCAGCGCCTGGAGGAACTCGGTCTGGCGGGCGAAGCCGTCATCCACCGCGATGCGCAGGCGTTCGAGCAGGGCAGCGTCGGGCATCGGCGGTGATCCTCAGGGGGTTGCGGGAGAGTCGGCCGCAGGCGCAAGCGTCGTCAAGCGGGCGCTACGGGTTGCGTGGCGCACAAAATTCCGTCTCGATGACCGCCGCAATCCGAGAGGCGGCACGCCCATGACCCAGACCCATCCCCGCAAGACAGCCGAGGCGCTGCGCTCCGCCCGCTGGTTCGGCGACCACGGGCTGCGCAGTTTTGGCCACCGCTCCCGCGCCTTCCAGATGGGGCATTCGCCGCAGGACTGGGCGGGCAAGCCGGTGATCGCCATTCTCAATACCTGGTCTGAGATCAGCCCCTGCCACGTCCACCTGCGCGACCGGGCGGAGGATGTGAAGCGCGGCGTGCTGATGGCCGGCGGCTTCCCCATCGAGCTGCCCGCACTCTCGCTCGCCGAGATCTTCGTCAAGCCCACCACCATGCTCTATCGCAACATGCTCGCGATGGAGGTGGAGGAGCTGATCCGGTCTCACCCGGTCGATGGCGTCGTGCTCATGGGCGGGTGCGACAAGACCACGCCGGGGCTGATGCTCGGGGCCACCAGCATGAATGTGCCCGCGATCTTCGTCCCCGCCGGCCCAATGCTGCGCGGCAACTGGGCGGGCAAGACGCTCGGCTCCGGCTCGGACAGCTTCAAGTACTGGGAGGAGCTGCGGGCGGGCACCATCACCGAGGAAGACTGGCAGGGCGTGGAGGCCGGCATCGCGCGCAGCTTTGGGACCTGCATGACCATGGGCACCGCCAGCACCATGACCGCCATCGCGGAAGCGGTGGGGATGAGCCTGCCGGGCGCGTCCTCCATCCCCGCCGCCGATAGCGGCCACATGCGCATGTGCGGGGCATCCGGCCGGCGCATCGTGGACATGGTGTGGGAAGACCTC
>JBKJNV010000578.1:0-4201 GCA_046593435.1 Roseomonas sp. | reverse complement strand
GCATCTCGGTTGGTCCGTGCTCGCGCTGCTGCGCGACGGCGTCACCGCCGAGGCCCTGGCCGCGACCGACCGCGCGCAGCCGCTGCTGTTCGCCATCCAGCACGGCATTGTCGCGGCGCTGGCGGCCCATGGCATCGTTCCCGCGCTTGTGCTGGGCCATTCGGTGGGTGAGGTGGCGGCCGCCTGCGCCGCGGGCGCGCTCACGCTGGATGAAGCCGCGATGCTGGTCGCCACGCGCAGCCGGCACCAGCACGCGCGGCGCGGCATTGGCCGCATGGCCGCGCTCGGCCTGTCCGCGGAAGCCGCGCTACCGCTTCTCGAAGCCTGCGGCCCGGGGCTGGAGATCGCGGCCTTCAATGCGCCGGATGCCCTTACCATCGCCGGGCCCGGGCCGGCCATCGCGCGGCTTGCCGCCGCCGCGTTCGAGGCGCGGGCGCATTGCGTCGTACTCGACCTCGATTATGCCTTCCACGCCGCCGCCATGGACGCGGTCGAGGCCGGGCTGCGCGCCGATCTCGCGACCATCGCGCCATGCCCGGCCCGGGTGCCGCTCATCTCCACCGTCACCGGCGCGATCATCGCCGGCGATGCGCTCGATGCCGAATACTGGTGGCGCAACCTGCGCGAACCGGTGCGCTTCGACGCTGCCATCGCCTCGGCCACGCGCGCTGGTGCGCGACTGTTCCTCGAGATCGGCCCCAACCCGGTGCTGCAATCCTACATTCGGGATTCTGCGCGCGCCGCGGCGGAAGGCACCGCCACTCTGCCCAGCCTGGCGCGCCGCGACTCTGCGCGCGATCCCTTCGGCGCCATCGCGGATCGTGCGACGGCGCTGGGGGCGGACCCTCGCGCGGCGCGCTACTTCGCGGGCGCGACGGCCCATCGCGCCCTGCCGCCGACCCCCTTCGCCCGTCGTGCGACCAGCTACCCGGTGACCGTCGAAAGCGCCCGCCTCGCGCGCCCGCAGCGCGACCACCCGCTGCTGGGCGACGTCGCAGCGCCCGGCCAATGGCAGCGCATGCTGGATACCGAGCAGGATGCCTGGCTGGCCGACCACCGGCTGCTGGGCGAGGCGGTGCTGCCCGCCGCCGCCATTGCCGAGATGGCGCTCGCCGCCGCCGCCACCCAGCATCCGGATGCGGCGGTGCTGGAACTGCGCAACCTCGCCATCCTGCGCGCGGTGCCGCTGGAGGCCGAGCGCGGGCGTGAATTGCGTTCCATGCTGGCCGATGGCGCCTTCACGCTGGAAAGCCGCCGCCGCCTGTCCGATGAACCCTTCGCGCAGCACGCCCGCGCCATGCTGGGCCACCTTCCGGCGCTGCCATCCCCCGCCTCCATCACGCTACGAGCACGCCGGAACGTGACAGGGGCCGAGGTCACGGCACTCGCCGCACGTTGCGGCCTGGACTACGGCCCCGCCTTCCGTCCGCTCGACGCGCTGGAGGTCGATGATGCCCAGGGCTTCGCGCGTGCGGTGCTGCGCCTGCCCGAGGCCGCACCCGCCGATGCCGGGTTCTGCCTGCACCCGGTGCGGCTTGACGGTGCTTTCCAGGCGTTGATCGGGCTGCTCGCCGAACGCGCGGGCGGCGATGGGCTGGTCCCCGTCCGGATCGGCCGGCTTTGTGCGCGCCGCAACGCGCCGCCCGCCGCCATCGCGGAACTGGCCGTCACGGCGGAG
This sequence comes from Roseomonas sp., assembly GCA_046593435.1. GTDB lineage: Bacteria > Pseudomonadota > Alphaproteobacteria > Acetobacterales > Acetobacteraceae > Plastoroseomonas. Next base: position 2,523 of record JBKJNV010000578.1, on the reverse strand, counting down.
GGCAGCCGCAGTCTCGCCGCCCGCATCACGCTGCGCGATGCCACCGGCACGCCGGTCGCGACGATCGAGGATCTCTGGCTGCAACGCCTGCGCCTGCCGCGGCGCGAGCCTGCCGAGGCGCACGCCTTCCGTTTCGAATCGCTGCCGGTCTCAGAGGCTGGTCGCGTTCCGATCCCCGCCTTGGCGGACGCCATCGCCGCCGCTCGCACGGTGGATGCCGCGCTGGACCTGGGTGAGGCAGCGCTGCTGCTCGATGCCTTCGCCGCCGCCTCCGCCCAAGGCGCACCCGAAGCGGGGACGGCTTGGGCGGACGGCCCGCTCGCCCAAGCCCTGGCCGAAGCCGAGCCGCTGCCGCCGCCCACCGAAATCTGGCGTGCCGTCCTGGCCGACCATCCGGGCCTCGCACTCGATCTCGCCTGGTTGGCGCGGGCGGGGGAAACCCTGCCCGCCGCGCTGGCCGGTGCGACACCCACGCCCGCCATCCTGCCGCCTGACAGCGCCACCCATGCCCGGCTGGCCACGGTGCTCGCCGCCGCCGCGGGTGCGATCGCCGCCCGGTGGCCCGCCCAGCGCCCGCTGCGCGTGGTGGAACTCGCCGGCGGCGGCGCGCTGACCCATGCCCTGGTCGAAGCCCTGGCGATCAGCGGCCGGCGCATTCTCTACACCGCGCTCGGCACCGCCCGGGCGGGCGCGCAGCCTCCCGCGCGCGACGGCGTGGCCTTTGCCTGGTGCAGCGAGGATGCGGCACCGGAGGCGGATCTGGTCATCGGCCTGCTGGCGGGCTTTGCCGCCGGCTCCGGCACGGCACTCGCGGCCATGCTGCGCCGCGTGGCCGCGCCCAATGCCGCGCTGCTGCTGGCGGAGCCCGCACCCTCGCGCCTGCTCGACTTCGCCTGCGGCCAGCAGCCCGCCTGGTGGGAGGGTGCCGCTGTCCCTGACGCAACAGGCTGGGGTGCGGCACTCGCGGAGGCCGGATGGCTGGGCGTGGAGGTCACGCCGCTCGCGGCTGCGCCGATCCCTGCCTTGCTGATTGCCGCTGAGGCGCCGCCGCGCGATGCCCCGCCCGCCGCTGCCGAACCACCCACCCTGGTCCTGGCCGCGCCCGACGCGCTTGCGCTTGCGCAAAGCTTCGGCACGTCCTTGGCGCTGGAGGCCACGCCCACGCCCGCCGCGCTGCGCGGCCAGCGCGTGCTGGTCTTCGCCGGGCAGCAGGCAGCGCCCGCGACGCTCGCCGCCATCACCCGCGTCGCCGCCGCTGCGGCGGATTCCGCGGCGAGCTTCACCCTCATCACCGGCGATGCCGCGCGGGAGCCCGGCGCGGCGGCGGCCTTCGCTCTCGCCCGGGTGTTGGCCAATGAGATGCCAGGCCTCGCGCCGCGCCGCATCGCCCTTGCCGGCCTCGCCGCGCATGAGGTGCCGCGGCGGCTGCGCGCGGAGCTGGCCACACGCGATGAGCCGGAGGTCACGCTGACGCCGGAGGGGCGCCTCGCGCCGCGGCTGCAACCGGGGCTGCCGACGGCCCCCTGTCCGGGCAGCGCCATCCTGGTGGTGGAGCAGCCGGGCCAGATCGGCAGCCTCGCCTGGCGCCCCGCCGCCCCGCCGCGCGCGCTCGCTGCGGGGGAAGTGCGGCTGCGCGTCGAAGCTGCGGGCCTCAACTTCCGCGACCTGATGTGGGCGCAGGCGTTGCTGCCCGAGGAAGCCTTGCTGGATGGCTTTGCGGGACCCACGTTGGGCATGGAATGCGCCGGTGTGATCGAGGCGGTGGGGCCAGGTGTGGCGCTGCCCCTGGGTGCGCGGGTGTTCGGCTTCGCACGGGCCGCCTTTGCCACCCACGCCGTCACCCGCGCCGAGGCGCTGGCGCGTCTGCCGGAAACGCTCGACCCCGCCGCCGCCGCGACCATCCCGGTTGCCTTCCTGACGGCGGTCTATGCGCTGGAAACCCTCGCCCGCATCCGCCCCGGCGAGCGGGTACTGATCCATGGCGGCGCCGGTGGCGTGGGCCTGGCCGCGCTGCAAATCGCCCGCGCGGCGGGCGCGGAGGTCGCCGCATCGGCCGGCACCGCGGAAAAGCGCGCCTTCCTGCGCGCGGCCGGTGCGGCGCTGGTGCTGGACAGCCGCGACGCTGGCTTCGCCGACGCGCTGCGCGCGGAATGGCCCGACGGCGTTGATGTGGTGCTCAATTCGCTGGCGGGCGAAGCGATGGCCCGCAGCCTCAGCCTGCTCAAGCCGTTCGGGCGATTCCTGGAGCTGGGCAAGCGCGACTTCTTCGAAGATGCCCGCCTGGGGATGCGCGCGTTGCGGCAAAACATCGCCTATCACGCGATCGACGCGGACGCCTTGCCGCGGGCGCGGCCCGACCTTGCCGCGCATATCCTGGGCGACATCGCCGCACGCCTTGCCGAAGGTGCGCTGCTGCCGCTGCCGCATCGCGTGCTGCCCGCCGAGGCGGTGGAGACCGCCTTCCGCGCGCTGCAGGCCAGCACGCATATCGGCAAGCTGGTGCTGGTGCCGCCGCTGCCTGCC
>JBKJNV010000549.1:0-7071 GCA_046593435.1 Roseomonas sp. | reverse complement strand
GGCTTCGATACCATCAGGGCCGAGCAGATCGCCGGCCCGAATTGAGCGAGGGGCCTTTCGGCCCCTCGGTCTTCAGCCTTCTTCGGGTTCGGCGGCTTCCGGCTTCGGGCCGCTATCCAGGCCCTTGGCCGCGACATTGCGCTCGACCAGTTCGATCACCGCCATCGAGGCGGCGTCGCCGTAGCGCATGCCGGCCTTGAGCACGCGGGTGTAGCCGCCGGCGCGCGTCTTGTAGCGCTCCGCGATCTCGGTGAAGAGCTTGTCCACCACCTTCTGGTCCATCAGCTGCGCATAGGCCTGGCGCCGAGCATGCAGGCCGCCGCGCTTGCCGAGCGTGATGATGCGCTCAACGTACGGACGCAGCTCCTTCGCCTTGGGCAGCGTGGTGGTGGTCTGCTCATGCTTCAGCAGCGAGGTCGCCATGTTGCGAAACATGGCGAGGCGGTGGGTAGAGGTGACGCTGAGCTTCCGCCCAGCCATTCCGTGACGCATCGTCGTGGTTCCTGATCAGCCGGAGATCAAAACGGCTCTTCGATTTTCTTCGCGAGGTCTTCGATATTCTCCGGCGGCCAGCCGGTCACGCTCATGCCGAGCGTGAGGCCCATCGTCGCCAGCACTTCCTTGATCTCATTCAGCGACTTGCGCCCGAAATTCGGGGTGCGGAGCATTTCCTGCTCGGTCTTCTGCACGAGGTCGCCGATGTAGACGATGTTGTCGTTCTTCAGGCAATTCGCCGAGCGAACCGAGAGCTCCAGCTCATCAACCTTGCGCAGCATGTTGCGGTTGAACGGCAGGTCGTCGCGCACTTCCTCGACCTTGCGCTCGCGCGGCTCGTCGAAGTTGATGAACAGCTGCAGCTGGTCCTGAAGAATGCGGGCCGAGAGCGCCACCGCATCCTCAGGCGCCACGGTGCCGTCGGTCTCGACCGTCATGACGAGCTTGTCATAGTCGGTGCGTTGGCCGACGCGCTCGGGCTCGATCTTGAAGGCAACGCGGCGAACCGGCGAGTAGATGGCATCGACCGGGATCAGCCCGATCGGCGCATCCTCGGGACGGTTCTCGGAGGCGGGGACATAGCCCTTGCCGGTCTGCACCGTCAGCTCCATCGACAGCTTGGCGCCATCGTCGAGCGTGCAGATCACGAGGTCGGGGTTCGAAATCTCGATATCGCCGGAGACCTGGATCTGGCCGGCGGTCACTTCGCCGGGGCCTTCCGCCGTCAGCGCGAGGCGCTTGACGCCCTCGCCCTGCATGCGGATGGCGAGCTGCTTGATGTTCAGCACGATGTCAGTGACGTCCTCACGAACGCCCTGGATGGAGCTGAATTCGTGCAGCACGCCGTCGATGCGGATGGCAGTCACGGCAGCGCCCTGGAGCGAGGACAGCAGGATGCGGCGCAGGGCATTGCCGAGCGTCTGGCCGAAGCCACGCTCAAGCGGCGCTGCAATCATGGTCGCCACGCGGTCGGGGTCGGCGCCCTGGTCGATCCCCAGCTTTTCCGGGCGGATCAGCGAACGCCAATTCCTCTCAAGCACTGTCATTCTCTCCTCATCGGCTTCATGCAACCCGCGGCACCCCCCTGTACAACGAGGGGGCGCCTTTCTCGTCGCGGCGCGTTGTCGCGCCGATCACCCACGCACCACGAATGGCGCGGGGTCCGCGTCAGACGCGGCGACGCTTGCGGGGGCGGCAGCCATTGTGCGGGATTGGCGTCACATCCTTGATGGAGGTGACGTAGAAGCCGACCGATTGCAAAGCGCGCAGCGCCGACTCGCGGCCCGAGCCGGGGCCGTTCACCTGGATCTCCAGCGTCTCCATCCCGTGCTCACGGGCCTTCTTGCCGGCATCTTCGGCGGCCATCTGGGCGGCGTAGGGCGTAGACTTGCGACTGCCCTTGAAACCCTGCGTGCCCGAGGACGACCAGGCGATGGCGTTGCCCTGCGCGTCGGCGATGGTCACGATGGTGTTGTTGAACGTCGCCAGCACGTGGGCGACGCCCGACGTGATGTTCTTGCGTTCCTTGCGGCGGACGGGGGCAGCGCCGCGACCTGCGCGGGCGGGTTCGCGGGCCATTACTTCGTCACCTTCTTCTTGCCGGCAATGGCCACGGCCTTGCCCTTGCGGGTCCGGGCGTTCGTGTGGGTGCGCTGGCCACGGACCGGAAGACCCTTGCGATGGCGCAGGCCACGGTAGCAGGCCATGTCCATCAGACGCTTGATGTTCATCGCGACTTCACGCCGGAGGTCGCCCTCGACGCGGTAATCGCGATCGATCACCTCGCGCAGACGAAGGATTTCTTCATCCGTCAGCTGGTTCACGCGGCGGTCGGCCGGGATCGCGAGCTGCTCGCAGATGACCTTCGCGTTGTTCGGACCAATGCCGTAGATATAGCGAAGTGAGATCAGGACCCGCTTGTTGGTCGGGATATTTACGCCGGCGATGCGCGCCACAGTGCCTCTCTCGGAGCCGTGGCTCCTGCTCGCCGACCGTTCCCCGGGCGTGGGGCGTTTCGGCGTGGTGGTATTGATGAACGCAATGGAAGTCGCGGCCGAGGGCTTGAACCCCCGTCCACGGGAGGGGGCGATCTAGACCCTGGGCCTGGTTCCGTCAAGTCTTCACGGATGAATTGATGACGGTTTCGAGTGCGGCGAAGACGCTGTCCATCGCTGCCATGCCATCGACCGCCGAGAGCTTTCCCTGGGCGGCGTAGTAAGGCAACAGCGGCGCCGTCTGGCGGTGATAGGCTTCGAGCCTGGCGGCAACGGTTTCGGCATTGTCGTCGGCGCGGCGGTTGAAGCTGGTACTGCCGCAGCTGTCGCAAACCCCGGCCACAGCGGGGGGCTTGAAGTGGTCATGGTAGCCCGTGCCGCACTTTGCGCAGGTGAAGCGGCCCGCGATGCGCTCGACCAGGGCCGCGTCATCGACGCGCAGCTCGATGACGTGGTCGAGTCGGAGGCCCTTCTCGGCCAGCATGGCGTCCAGCGCCTCGGCTTGGGGAACGGTCCGCGGGAAGCCGTCGAGGATGAAGCCCTTCGCGCAATCGGGCTGTGCGACACGCCCGGCGATCATCGCTGTGATCAGGGCATCCGGCACGAGGGCCCCGGCCTCCATGATCGCCTTGGCCTGCAAGCCGATGGCGCTGCCCGATTTCACCTCGGCGCGCAGCATGTCGCCGGTGCTGATCTGGGTGACGCCGTGAGCATCCTCAAGGCGCTTCGCCTGGGTGCCTTTGCCCGCGCCCGGCGGGCCCAGAAGTATCAGGTTCATGCGGCTATCCCTCATGCTGCCGTCAGCGCCGCGTCGGCTGACCGCGGCCGCCGAGCTTGGCCTTCTTGATGAGGCCCTCATACTGATGCGCGAACAGATGGGACTGTACCTGCGCCACCGTGTCCATCGTGACGGAGACGATGATGAGCAAGCTCGTGCCACCGAAATAGAATGGAACGCCGTACTTGCTGATCAGGATCTCGGGGAGCAGGCAGACGATGACGAGGTAGAGCGCGCCTACCGCGGTCAGCCGGGTCAGCACCCGGTCGAAATATTCGGCCGTGTTCTGGCCTGGCCGGATGCCGGGTACGTTGCCGTTGTACTTCTTGAGGTTGTCCGCCGTCTCGGTCGGGTTGAACACCACGGCCGTGTAGAAGAAGGCGAAAAAGATGATCATGGCCATGTAGGCGGCCAAATAGAGCGGCTGGCCGTGCGCGAGCAGGCGCGCGATGCCGGTGAACCAGTTGTCCGGCGCATCGGTCGCGAAGCCCTGGATGGTCGCGGGCAGCAGTAGCAGGGAGGATGCGAAGATCGGCGGGATGACGCCGGCCGTGTTCAGCTTCAGCGGCAGATGAGTGTTCTCGCCGTTGAACATCCGGTTGCCGACCTGGCGCCGCGGATAGGTGACCGGGATGCGCCGCTGCGCCCGCTCGATGAAGATGACGAAGGCGATGACCGCGAGGGCGATCAGCAGGAATGCGATGATGAAGATGGTCGACAGCGCGCCCGTGCGGCCGAGTTCCAGCGTGCTCACCAGCGCGGAGGGCAGGTTGGCCACGATGCCCGCGAAGATGATCAGGCTGATGCCGTTGCCGATGCCGCGCGCGGTGATCTGCTCGCCGATCCACATCAGGAACATGGTCCCGCCGACCAGGGTCACGACGGAGGAGAAGCGGAAGAACCCGCCCGGATCGGCGACCGCGGGACCGCTGGAACCGCGCATTCCCTCAAGCCCGACGGCCATGCCATAGGCCTGCACGATCGCGATCAGCAGCGTCAGGTAGCGGGTGAATTGATTGAGCTTCTTGCGGCCCGACTCGCCCTCTTTCTTCAGCGCCTCCCACGAGGGGATCGCCGTGCTCATCAGCTGCACGATGATGCTGGCGCTGATGTAGGGCATGATGTTGAGGGCGAAGACCGTCATGCGGCCAAGCGCGCCACCGGTGAACATGTCGAACATGCCCAGGATGCCGCCGCCATGCTGGGCAAGGATTTCGCCCATTACGGCAGCGTCGATGCCTGGCACCGGCACATAGGTGCCGATCCGGAACACGATCAACGCACCCAGGGTGAACCAGATCCGCTTCTTGAGTTCGGTCGCTTTCGCCAGCACCCCGAAGTTCAGACTGCCTGCGAGTTGTTCAGCGGCGGATGCCATCTTTGGTGTCCCATGCGCCAAGGGGTTTGTCCCCATCGGCCCTGCCGTTCACAAGATCGGCGCCAAGTGGCAAAAATAAAAGAAGAGGGTGCGGGAGAATTCCTTCTCCCGCCGCTTTTCAGGCCGCCGCTTCGGCCTTCTCAGCCTTGACGACGGTCACAGTGACGGCGCCGCCGGCGGCTTCGACCGCCGCGATGGCTGCGGGTGAGGCTCCGGACACGGTGATCGTCACCTTGCGGGTGATCGCGCCCTTGCCCAGCAGCCGAACGCCAGCGAACTTGCTGGAACGCTTGACGATACCGGCCGCCTTCAGCGCCGCCTCATCGATCGGGCCATCAGCGGAAATCCGCCCTGCCTCGATGGCATCGTTGAGCGTGCCGATGTTCAACGGTGCGTATTCGACGCGGAAGATATTGACGAAGCCGCGCTTGGGCAGACGCCGGTAGATCGGAAGCTGACCGCCCTCGAACCCGTTCAGCCTCACGCCCGACCGCGCCTTCTGGCCCTTGACGCCGCGCCCGGAGGTCTTGCCCTTGCCCGAGCCGATGCCGCGACCGATGCGCTTGAACTTGTGGCGCGCGCCCTCGTTGTCCCTGATCTCATTGAGCTTCATCGTTCAGCCCTCAACCTTGATCAGGTGCGCGACCTTCTTGATCATGCCCTGGACCGCAGGCGTGTTTTCCAACTCGCTGGTGCGGTGCATCTTGTTCAGGCCGAGCCCGATCAGCGTCTCACGCTGGCCGGGCTTGCGGCCGATCGGCGACCCGATCTGGGTCACCTTCACGGTCTTGCTTTCAGACATTGGCTGCCTCCGCCTCGGTCTTCGGCGTGCCGAGGATGTCGGCCACCTTCTTGCCGCGGCGCGAAGCCACGGCCCGCGGGCTGGTGCAGGCCTGCAGCGCGGCGAAGGTCGCCTTGACCATGTTGTGCGGGTTGGCGGAGCCGAGGCACTTGGCCACGACATCGCCCATGCCCAGCGTCTCGAACACCGCGCGCATCGGACCGCCGGCGATGATGCCGGTGCCCGCCGGCGCCGCGCGCAGGATGACGCGGCCGGCACCATACTCCCCGATCACGTCGTGATGCAGCGTCCGCCCCTCACGCATGGGGACGCGGATCAGGCCCTTCTTGGCCCGCTCGGTCGCCTTGCGGATGGCCTCGGGCACTTCGCGTGCCTTGCCCGCGCCCCAACCAACGCGGCCCTTGTGGTCGCCCACGACGACGAGTGCGGCGAAGGAGAACCGACGGCCGCCCTTCACCACCTTGGCGACGCGGTTGATGGTCACCAGCTTGTCGGTCAGGTCGTCGCCCGGCTCATTCTGCTGGCGATTGTCATTGCCACGGTCGCGGTTGCGGCGACGACGATCATTGTCGCCACCACCTTCACCACCGCCGCCGCTCCTGGGTTCACGTGCCATGCGTCATGCTCCTCAGAAGGACAGGCCGCCCTCGCGGGCGCCGTCCGCCAGGGCTTTGACCCGGCCATGGTAGAGATAGGGACCGCGGTCGAACACGACCTCGGTGATGCCAGCAGCCAGCGCACGCTCGGCGACGAGCTTGCCGACGGCCGTCGCGGCGTCCTTGTCGGCGCCGGTCTTCAAGCCCTCGCGCATTGCCTTCTCCTGGGAGGAGGCGGCGGCCACCGTGCGCCCTTCGGCGTCCACGATGATCTGCGCGTAGATGTGCTGGCCCGAGCGGAACACCGACAGCCGCGCGCGGCCACCGGATTTCTGCTTGAGCTGGAAACGAAGGCGACGGCGGCGCCGTGCCTGCAAAGCGAGCTTGTCGGCCATTACTTCTTCTTACCCTCCTTCCGGAGGATTTGCTCGTTGACGTATTTGACACCCTTGCCCTTGTAGGGCTCGGGACCGCGATAGCCGCGAATTTCCGCGGCAACCTGGCCAACCTGGCGCTTATCCGCACCCTCGACCCTGATCGCGGTGGGCTTCTCGCAGGTGATCTTGATCCCCGGCGGCACCGGGTAGCGGATTTCGTGGCTGTAGCCAAGGTTCAGCACCAGGTCGGAACCCTGCACCGCGGCGCGGTAGCCGGTGCCGTTGATCTCCATCGACTTCGAAAAGCCGGTGGAAACGCCCGTGACCAGCGAGTTGATCAGACTGCGTGTGGTGCCCCACATGGTGCGGGCCCGACGATCGGCGCCGCGCGGTGCCACGGAGACGAGGTTGCCCTCGACCGTGACATCGACGAACTCCGTCAGGTCGAGCTTGAGCTCGCCATTCTTGCCCTTGGCGGTGACGGTGCGGCCCTGGAGTGCGACCTGCACACCCGCGGGCACCGTGACCGGATATTTTCCGACGCGAGACATCTCTATGCTCCCCTCAGAACACGCGGCAGAGGACTTCGCCGCCAACATTGGCGGCGCGGGCCTCGATGTCGCTCATCACGCCGCGCGGCGTGGAGAGGAT
>JBKJNV010000506.1:0-6286 GCA_046593435.1 Roseomonas sp. | reverse complement strand
TACATCATCTTCTCCGACCACGCGAACAACGCGCGGCCCGAGCACCACAAGCTGGCCGGCCTCGAGATCAAGACCTCCAACCTGTGCAGCGAGATCCTGCTGCCCACCGGCCTCGACCAGCACGGCGAGCAGCGCACCGCGGTGTGCTGCCTGTCCTCGCTGAACCTTGAGACCTGGGCGGCGTGGAAGGACCATCCGCTGTTCATCACCGATGTGATGCGCTTCCTCGACAATGTGCTGCAGAGCTTCATCGACACCGCACCCGATTCGATGGCGAAGGCGCGCTATTCGGCGATGCGCGAGCGCTCTGTGGGCCTGGGCGTGATGGGCTTCCATAGCTTCCTGCAGCTGATGAACGTGCCCTTCGAAAGTGCCATCGCGAAGGTGTGGAACATGAAGATGTTCCGCCACATCCGCGCGCAGGCGGACACCGCCTCTCGCATCCTTGCCGAGGAGCGTGGCGCCTGCCCCGATGCCGCCGAGTACGGCTTCATGGAGCGATTTTCGAACAAGATGGCGATCGCGCCGACGGCCTCGATCTCCATCATCACCGGGGGTGCGAGCCCGGGGATCGAGCCGATCGCGGCCAATGTGTACAACCACAAGACGCTGTCGGGCTCGTTCATCGTGCGCAACCCGTATTTGCAGAAGGCGCTGGCGAAGCACGGGCGCGATGATGAGGACACCTGGACCTCCGTCACCGTGAACAAGGGCAGCGTCCAGCACCTGGACTTCCTGACCGAGCATGAGCGGGATGTGTTCAAGACCGCTTTCGAGCTCGACCAGCGCTGGGTGATCGAGCACGCGGCGGATCGTACGCCCTATATCTGCCAGTCGCAGTCGGTGAACCTGTTCCTGCCGGCCAACATCCACAAGCGGGACCTGCACCAGATCCATATGCAGGCGTGGAAGCGCGGCATGAAGTCGCTCTACTATTGCCGGTCGCTGTCGATCCAGCGGGCGGACACGATCAGCGCGAAGGTGGTGGGGCAGGGGGATATCATGGCCGACCATGTGGCCGACCTGGGTCCCTTGCCGATCGCGGCGATCGCGAAGGCGAATTCCACGGATTATGAGGAATGCTTGGCCTGCCAGTAAAACAGACTGGGGGAAAAGAATTTCCCCCAGACCCCCAATCTTTGATTTTTATCTATTGGTGCCGGCTGTGTGACCAGCACCATTAAGCAAAAATAAAAGAATGGGGCCTGGGGAAATTCTTTTCCCCAGCCTTTCTCCCCTTCAGAGGCACCATCTATGAATGACGAACTCCCCATTCGTTTTGATCTTCTGACCGCCAACCCGGTCTACAAACCCTTCCGCTATCCCTGGGCCTATGATGCGTGGCTGACGCAGCAGCGCATCCATTGGCTGCCCGAGGAGGTGCCGCTCGCCGATGACGTGAAGGACTGGCAGAAGTCGCTCACGGATTCCGAGCGCAATCTGCTCACCCAGATCTTCCGCTTTTTCACCCAGGCGGATGTCGAGGTGAACAATTGCTACATGAAGAACTACAGCCAGGTCTTCAAGCCGACCGAAGTGCTGATGATGATGTCCGCCTTCTCGAACACCGAGACGATCCACATCGCGGCCTATTCGCACCTGCTCGACACCATTGGCATGCCTGAGTCCGAGTACACGGCCTTCCTCAAGTACAAGGAGATGAAGGATAAGTACGACTACATGAAAAATTTCTCGGTCGAGAACAAAACCGAGATCGCCAAGACGCTTGCCGCCTTCGGGGCGTTCACCGAGGGCTTGCAGCTGTTCGCATCCTTCGCGATTCTCATGAACTTCCCGCGCTTCAACAAGATGAAGGGCATGGGCCAGATCGTGAGCTGGTCGGTTCGCGACGAGACGCTGCACTGCCTGTCCGTCATCCGTCTGTTCCGCACCTTCGTGCAGGAAAACCCCGAGATCTGGACCGAGGATTTCAAGCGCGACCTGTATCTGATCTGCGCGACCATCGTGGACCATGAGGACGCCTTTATCGACCTCGCCTTCGAGCTGGGTGGCGTGGAGGGTCTCGATGCCGAGCAGACCAAGCAGTACATCCGCTTCATCGCGGATCGGCGTTTGCAGCAGCTTGGCCTGCAGCCGCTCTATCACATCGAGAAGAACCCGCTGCCCTGGCTCGATGAGATGCTCAACGCCGTGGAGCACACGAATTTCTTCGAAAACCGTGCGACGGAATATTCCAAGGCCAGCACCGCGGGCACCTGGGAGGAGGCGTTTGGCGACGCCGTTTTCACTTCTCCGCAGCCCACGGGCGACATCCTCCCCGCCCGCCACTGAGCAGGGGTGAAAAGAAAGCCGGCGCGGGAGCCTTCCTTCATTCCCCACGCCGGCCTATCTCCCGCATATGCTCCGTCTCACCCGCATTGTCTCAGTCGCCCTCGTCGTCGTGCTGGGCGGGCTATGGGCTTTCGCCTGGGTCGGCCGGGCACCCGGCGAGAGTGCGGGCGAAGCCTTTGTCCGGCGCCTGGCGGCGTTTTCCGGTGGCGACATGCCGGCGCCCTCGGCGGGCGGGGTGCAGCTTGCCCAGGTGGCGCTGGGCGGCGCCTTCACGCTGACCGACCACACCGGGCGCGCCGTGACCGAGCAAAGCTACGCGCCCGGCTTCAGCCTGATCTATTTCGGCTTCACCTTCTGCCCCGATGTCTGCCCGACCGAACTCGGCGTGATGAGTGCCGCGGTCGAGCTGCTGGGCGCCGACTCGGCGCGGGTGACGCCCATCTTCATCACGGTCGATCCGGAGCGCGATACGCAGGCCGTCATGGCCGACTACGTCTCGCGCTTCGATGAGCGCCTGGTGGGCCTCACCGGCACGGCGGAGCAGGTGCGCCAGGTGGCGCGGGCGTGTCGCGTCTACTACGCGAAAGTGACCCCGCCGAACGCGTCCCAGTACCTCATGGATCATTCATCCCTGGTTTATCTGACTGGCCCGGATGGGCGTGTGCGCCAGGTGTTCCGCGCGGAAACCGGACCGGAAGCGATGGCGGCGGCCATCCGGGGCCAGTTGCGGGCGCGCGCCTCCTGACCAATGCGGCGGCCGCGCGGCTGCCCCTATACCGAAGAGGCTTCCCGCGGCTGTAGACTGGCGTCAAAAAGCGGGTGACGGTATCCGCTGTTGCCGGCGCGCCCCGGCACTGAGCGGAAGATGCAGAATTGATAATCCAAGCCGCGCGTTCGCGCTATGGTTACGAAAGCGGTGCTCGCTATAGGATGTCCCCCGTGGATTTCCACGCTTGCCTGCGGACTCTGACACTTGAAGGTGATGGATGAGTGACGAGACCAATGCGGACCTCGCAGGCACCGAAGAGCGGAGTGGCGGACAGCCACCGCGCCATACGCGCAGGTTGTCTGACAAGATTTTGATCGCGTTCCACCACGCCTGTGACCAGGCCGATTACGAGGTGGCGGAGGACCTGCTGCGCATCCTGGAGACCATGCTGACGCGGCGTCCGACCACGCCGGACGGCAATCGGCGGCGCAACATCGAAAGCCTGGTCGCGGCGCATGAGCGGCTTTGGATGCTCAAGCACCCTGAAGTGAACCAGGGCTGAAGCACCGCTGGCGGGCAGTTCTGCCCGCGAGCGCGTTCGGGCCATTGCGGGACCGGTTCACCCCGCCATCGTGAGCGGGCTCGCGTCGCGCAGCACGGCCTCGGCCGCCGCGGTGGAGGCGCCATCCGGGCCATGCAACGTAAAGGGCGGCAACACCCGGGCGGGGCTTCGGCTGCCGCGCCGCCCCTGAACCAGCACGCGCTTGGCCGCAACCCCTTCACGCGGCGCAAGCGGCAGCAGGGTCAGCCCGCCGAAACCTGATGCGCGCAAGGCGGCGATGCCCGCGTCGAACCGCGCGGCCGGCAGGATCAGGGTTGCGCTGCCGCCGAACTCGACGGCCGCGGCGAGGAAGGCGGCCCATTCCTCAAGCCCGGCACCATGCTCATGCGTCGCCTGCGCGCGGAGACCATCGGGCGGGGCGGTGCCGCCGGGCCAGTAGGGCGGGTTGGCGAAGCCGTGTTGCGCCGGCCCGATTCGCCCGCCCAGCCCACGCGCCGCGACATCGCCCTGCACCACACTCGCCGCGCAGGCATTGCCGCGCGCATTGGCCTGCGCGAGTGCGACCAGCGGTGCTTCGCGTTCCACCGCCGTGACGGTGATGCCGGGGATGCGCGCGGCGAGGCACAGGAAGGCCGCGCCGGTGCCGCAGCCGGCCTCGATCACATGATCGCCGGGACGGGCCGGCACCGCGGCCGCGAGCAGCACGGCGTCGAGCCCGGCGCGCAGGCCGCGCGCGCGGGGCTGCTCCAGCACCACGCGGCCGCCGAGCAGGGCGTCGCGCGTGGTCTCGCTCAATGATCCTCGCCCGCCTCGCGCAGGATGGCCCGCGCGCGCGCGAGGTCTTCGTCGCGCATCGCGAGGCGGCGGGGGAAGGCGCCGATGCCGCCCTCGAGCGCGCTGATATGCTGGTCGAGTACGATGGATTCGATGCCCGCATCCGCGAGCAGGGCTTGCAGAAAGCCCAGCCGCACCACATCGCTGGTCATGACAAGGATGTCCAAGCCTGCACCTCTCCGTGCGCGCTTTACGCGGCCATACGCCCGCCGCCTTGCTGCGTACTGGCCTGAACCGGTATGGTGCGGCCCCTGTTGAGAGGTCAAGCCGATTGAACGCGCATACCCGTAAGACCAGCGGCGAGGATGCGCTCGACGCGCTGACGACGCTCGTCGGTGCCGATATCGAGGCGTGCAACCGGCTGATCATCACGCGCATGGACAGCCCCGTGGCGCTGATCCCGCAGCTGGCCGCGCATATCATCGCGGCCGGGGGCAAGCGGCTGCGGCCGCTGCTGACGCTCGCCGCCGCGCGGCTGTGTGGGCATGAGGGGCAGCGGCACATCCTGCTCGCCTCCTGCGTGGAGTTCATCCATACCGCGACGCTGCTGCATGATGACGTGGTCGATGAGAGCGCGCTGCGTCGCGGGCAGGCGAGTGCGAATGCGCTGTTCGGCAACAAGCCTTCGGTGCTGGTGGGCGATTTCCTGTTCGCCCGCGCCTTCCAGCTGATGATCGAGGATGGCGATGTCGAAGCCATGCGCATCCTCTCCGAAGCCTCGGCCACCATCGCCGAGGGCGAGGTGCTGCAGCTGATGATCCAGAACGACCTCGATGCCACCGAGGCGCAGTATTTCGACATGATCGAGGGCAAGACCGCCGCGCTGTTCGCCGCCGCGTCCGAACTGGGCGGCGTGGTCGCCGAGCGGCCCGCGGTGGAATGCGCGGCACTGCGCGCCTATGGGGCGGCGCTGGGGATGGCCTTCCAGTTGATCGACGACGCGCTCGACTATGCCGCCGATGAAAAGGCGCTGGGCAAGACGGTCGGCGATGATTTCCGCGAGGGCAAGATCACGCTGCCCGTCATGGTGGCGTTCGCCCGCGGCGATGCGGCGGAACAGGCCTTCTGGCGTCGCACCATCGAGGAGCGTGCGCAGGAGGAGGCGGACCTCGGCCATGCGCAGGCGTTGATGGTGCGGCACGGTGCGGTGGCCGAGACCGTCGCGCGCGCGGAGGCCTATGGCGAGCGTGCGCGCACGGCCATGGAGGTGTTTCCCGACAGTCCGGCGCGGCGGGCGCTGCTCGGGATCGTGGATTTCTGCATCGCGCGGGCGCGCTGAGCAGGGGCGCCGCGCCGAGGGCTTGCCACCGCCGTCACCCCGGCCTTAAATCGCGAACCGCAACGAAATAGGGGCGCGCGATGTCCGGTGACAACAAAGGTGGCTGGTCTTCGGGCGACGGGCAGGGCAGCGATTCCGGCAAAGCTTCCTCCGAGCGGGGTTCGGGGGCGAAGGATGGCGGCAATGCCGGTTCCTGGGGGAGTTCGGCGAAGGACCAGTCTTCCATTGCCAATGATGGCGGCAGTTCCTGGTCCGATTCCGGCGGCACCAAAAGCCCGGATTCTGGCGGCATCGCCTCTGCCGAGGCGGCCAATGAGGGCAGCTTTACCGAGACCACGACGCGGTCCTGGGGCAGCCGGCTCGGCGGTGCCTTCGCCGGTATCCTGGTGGGCCTGCTGCTGATCCCCGGCGCCTGCTGGCTGCTGTTCTGGAATGAGGGCCGCGCCGTTGCCACCGCCCGTGCCCTGACCGAAGGCGCGGGCAGCGTGGTGAGTGTCGCGACCGTGAGTGGCCCGGTCACATGGACCAGGCGGCGTTCCCGCGCGGGGTCGGGCCGATCGGCCGCGACACTCACCACGCTGCCCGCGCCTTCGGTCAGGGCACGGGCGGT
>JBKJNV010000186.1:0-2837 GCA_046593435.1 Roseomonas sp. | reverse complement strand
GGCGATCTGCACACCCATCGCGGCGGGCAGGCCGTAGCCCATGGTCCCCAAGCCACCGGAGGTCATCCAGCGGTTCGGCTTCTGGAACCCGAAGTATTGCGCCGCCCACATCTGGTGCTGGCCGACCTCGGTGGAGATGAAGGTCTCGCGTCCCAGCTCGCGGGTGATTTCGTACAGGCGCTTGACCGCGTGCTGCGGCTTGATGATCCGCCCTTCCTGGCGATAGCGCAGGCAATCCTTCGCGCGCCAATCCTCGATGATGCGCCACCACGCCGCGAGTGCGGGCTTGTCCTGCGGCGTCTCATCGGCCTTCCAGCAGGCGAGGAGCGCGGCGAGGATGGCGCCCGCATCGCCCACGATCGGCACATCGACCTTGACGTTCTTGTTGATCGAGGAGGGGTCGATATCGGCGTGGATCTTCTTCGAATACGGCGCGAAATGGCTGAGCTTGCCGGTCACCCGGTCATCGAAGCGGGCGCCGATGTTCAGCATCACGTCGCAGCCATGCATCACGAGGTTCGCCTCGTAGGTGCCGTGCATCCCGAGCATGCCGATGAACTGCTTGTCGTCGGACGAAAAGGCGCCAAGGCCCATCAGCGTGTGGGTCACCGGGAAACCGGTCAGGTGGGCGAGTTCGGTCAGCAGGCGCGACGCCTCGGGCCCGGCATTGATGACGCCGCCGCCGGCATAGATCACCGGCCGCTTGGCACCCTTGAGCAGCGCGACCGCGCGGCGGATGGCCCCCGCATCGGGCTGGGTGACGGGGCGGTAGCTGCGGTGCTCGGCGGTCGCGGCCTCCACGTAAGGGGCCTTGGCGATCAGGATGTCCTTCGGCAGGTCGATCACCACCGGGCCCGGCCGACCGGAGCGGGCGACGTAGAACGCCTCATGCACCGTCCGTGCGAGGTCCGCGCTGCGCTTGACCAGGTAATTGTGCTTGGTCGCGGGGCGGGTGATGCCGGTGGTGTCGGCCTCCTGGAAGGCGTCATTGCCGATCAGGTGTGTTGGCACCTGGCCGGTCAGGCACACGAGCGGGATGGAATCCATCAGCGCGTCGAGCAGCCCCGTGACCGCATTGGTCGCACCGGGGCCGGAGGTGACCAGCACGCAGCCCACCTTGCCGGTGGAGCGCGCATAGCCTTCGGCCGCGTGGACCGCGGCCTGCTCGTGGCGGACCAGGATGTGGCGGATGGCGTTTTGCTGGAACAGCGCATCATAGATGGGCAGCACGGCGCCGCCAGGATAGCCGAAGATGACCTCGACGCCCTGTTCCTTGAGCGCGCGCAGGACGACTTCGGCGCCATTGAGCGTCAGGGCTTCGGTGGGCGTGTCGGTGGCGGACATGGCGTGGCTTCCTTGGGCAACCTTCCCCCGGTTGGTGCCTGGGCGAAGGCGCGCAGCCTTAGACCCCTGAAAGGGGGGCGTCAACGCGACTTTGCAGAAATGCGAAGAATTTTGGCATTTCACTTTCTGAAAATTGCGTCAGACCCGCGTATCGCGCATTGATCCTATGCGTCTCGCCCGGGTCGGCCAGGGATTGGTGCCGAAACCAGGTCGCCTGCCGCTTGGTGTACTGGCCGGTATTGAGGA
Source organism: Roseomonas sp. (assembly GCA_046593435.1). Classification (GTDB taxonomy): domain Bacteria; phylum Pseudomonadota; class Alphaproteobacteria; order Acetobacterales; family Acetobacteraceae; genus Plastoroseomonas. The sequence goes on along the minus strand of JBKJNV010000186.1, from coordinate 1,247 downwards.
TGGCGCGCGCGCTCGCCGCGTCCAGGGTCATGCCGCCGGCGAGGTGTGCGGCGAGTTCCGGCACGCCATGGGCGTGCATCGCGGGCAGGGCGGGATCAAGCCCGCGCGCGACAAGGCCGCGGACCTCATCCATGGCGCCCGTCTCCAGCATTGTGGCCCAGCGCGCGGCGATGGCCTGGCGCAGATCAGTGCGCGGCGGGTCGAGCAGGATGGCGGCGAAGCGCCAGGGCGCCGGCGCCTCCCCGGACTTTGCCTGCCAGGCGGCGATGCCCTCGCCGGTCGCGGCCAGCACCTCCCAGGCGCGGGCGAGCCGCTGGGGGTCCGAGGGGCGCAGCCGAGCGGCGCTGTCGGGGTCGGCGCGCGCGAGGCGGGCGTGCAGCGCGGCCGGGCCCTCGGCGGCCAGCAGGTCGCGGGCGGCGCGGCGCACCGGATCGGGGATCGGGGGCATCGGTGCCAGGCCCTCGCGCAGGGCGCGCAGGTACAATCCGGTGCCGCCGCACAGGATGGGCACCAGGTGCGCGGTGCGCGCGGCCGCCATCGCGTCCAGCGCGGCATTGCGCCACCAGGCGACGGAGGCAGCCTCGGCCGGGTCGCGCACGCCGTACAGCGCGTGCGGCACCATCGCCTCCTCCGCGTGCGTCGGCCGCGCGGTGAGGATGCGCAGCCCGTCATAGACCTGCATGGAATCGGCATTGATGACCACGCCGCCGATCCGCCGCGCGCATTCCATGGCGAGCGCGGACTTGCCCGAGGCGGTCGGCCCCGCGACGATCAGTGCCCAAGGTTGCTCCATCATCATCGCGCGTGCATACGCCCATTCCCATGGATCATGTGCTGACCCTCATCGCCGCGCCGGGCGGCCTGACCCCCGAGCATACCGCCGCCGTGCGCGCCGCGCTGCGTGCGCTTGCCGCCGATGTCGGCAGCCCCGACTGGCTCGCGGATGCGGAAGCCGCCGACATCCCCTTTGGCGCCATCAGCCCGGACCTCGCCGATGCGGCGGCCCGGCGCGCGCTGGGCAAAGCCGCGGTGGACGCCATCGCGCAGCCCCGCGCGCAGCGCCGCAAGCGCGTGTTGGTGGCCGATATGGACAGCACCATCATCACCTCGGAAACGCTCGACGAGCTGGCCGCCTTTGCGGGGCTGAAGGACCGTATCGCCGCCATCACCGCGCGGTCCATGAATGGCGAACTCGACTTCGCCGAGGCGCTGCGCCTGCGCGTGGGCATGCTCAAGGGCCTGGGCAC
>JBKJNV010000078.1:0-3217 GCA_046593435.1 Roseomonas sp. | reverse complement strand
CTGGGCCGGAGCGGCCGACTGGACCGGGATGCGGCGCGGCTTGAGTGCCTCGGGCACCTGGCGCGTCAGCGTCACGTGCAGCAGGCCGTTCACCAGGGACGCGCCCTCGATCAGGATGTGATCGAGGGCGCATCGCTGGTGAACGGCCTGCTGCACGTGACGCTGACGCGCCAGGTGCCTGAGGCACTCAAGCCGCGCCGCATCCCGGTCCAGTCGGCCTCCCCGGCCCAGCCGCAGGTGCAGGCCCAGCCCGAGGCCCAGCCGCAGATCGCGGCCTGAACGGCGGTGGCCCGGGGGCAAATCCCCCGGGCCATTACCCCAGCTTCAGGGCTGAAAAACGATTGTCCAGGTGTTCGATCTGAAGCCACGGCATGTCCGCACCGTGCGGCTTGTAGATCGGGAAGGTCTTGAGCATCCCGAGCGTCGCGGCACTTTCGAGTGGACCGACGAAGCTGCAATCCTCATCGCCAAAATACGGCTGCGCGATCCAGTGCGCGAGCTGGGCTGCGGTGATGGCGAAAAACCCCGCATGGGGGTTGGTCGCGCGGCGGTGCACGACGCTGCGGCCGAGGGCGGGTTGCGACAGGCATTCTTCGTCCGGCAGCGCAGCCTCGAACGGTTCCAGCAACCCGCGGCGCAGGTCGCCATCAATGAAGGTCTTCAGCGTATTGGCCCGCAGGTTCCACTCGTAGCGGTTGGGCAGCAGCACGCGGGCGGGGCCGAAGGCGTCGGTGAAGGACAGGATCTTGTCGAAGAAGGATGGGTCGGAGACGCGCAGGTCATCCTCGGAATAACAGAACAGGTCATAGGCGCCGCGCCGGTCGGCCATGAGGCGGTGCGCAGCGAAGCCCAGCCGGCGAGGATCCGCAGGCTTCGCATCCACTACGGTGACGCCCAGCGCCGCAGCGTCCGCCGGCGGGAGAAGATGGTCCTCGCCGGCGACCAGCACCACGACATCCACGGCAATCCGCGGCGCAAGCGGTTCGTAGCGCCGAGCCGCGACGTTGAGGGATTGCGCAGGCCCGAACTGCCCGCGATAGGCACCGATGACCCCGCGCACCACCTGGGCGCGCAGATCTCGCCGCCGGGCATCCGTTGAGGAGTGCCGCGAATTCTCCTCCGCGCGGAAGAAATGCACGAGTGTGACAAGAACACGCATCGGCGACGTGCCGCGTCAGCGACCGACCGCATAGCCCTGCATGCCGCGCGGATTGGCGCCGGCGAAAATCTGGCCGTCCGCCTCTCGCCGCACGCCGCTCAGCCGGCCCTCTGACCATTCACCGCCGACATCGACCAGGTGCCCGCGCGCACGCAGCGCCACGGCGACATCCGCGCCATAGCGGCCTTCGATCACCAGCTTCCCGGGCTTGGCCACGCGCGGCCAGAAGCTCGATGGCCAGTGTTCGGAATGGAAGGCCGGCAGGTCGATCGCCTGCTGGATGTTGAGCTTGTGGTTGACCATGCGGGCGAACATCAGCGGCGACCACTGGTCCTGCTGCTCGCCACCGGGCGTCCCGAACGCCATCCAGGGCTTGCCATCACGCAGCGCCATCGAGGGCGAGAGCGTGGTGCGCGGCCGCTTGCCGGGCCTGAGACCGTTGGGCAGCGTCTCGTCGAGCCAGAACATCTGCCCGCGAATGCCCAGGCAGAAGCCCAGCGACGGAATGGCGGGGGAGGATTGCAGCCAGCCGGCAGACGGCGTCGCACTCACCATATTGCCCCAGCGGTCGATCACATCGACATGGCAGGTATCGGCGCCCGAGACGCCCATGCGCGACACGGTGGGCTCGCCCACGCCGGGTGCGAGGCGACCGGCGCGGGAGGCGGCATTGTGGTCAACCCAAGGCGTGCGGCCATCAATGCTGCCTGGCCGCAGTTCGAGCGATGCGCGGTCGGTGACGAGCTTGCGGCGCTGGGCGTTGTAGGCCTCCGACAGCAGCGTCGCCATCGGCACATCGGCGAAATCGGGGTCACCGTACCAGGCCTCGCGGTCGGCGAAGGCGAGCTTGGCGCATTCCACGACGGTGTGGACGAGTTCCTCGCCCACCGGGTCCATGGCGGCGAGGTCAAAGCCCGCGAGCAGCGCCATCTGCTGGAGGAAGGCAGGGCCCTGGCTCCAGGGGCCGCATTTGAGGATGGTGTGGCCCTGGTATTCGTAGGTGAGCGGCGCCTCGATGGGCGCCTTCCAGCTGGCCATGTCCTGAGCGGTGATCAGCCCGGTGTGGCGACGTCCGGAGGCGTCGAGTGCGGCGAAGGAGCGTGCGAACTTCTCCACCTCCTCGGCCACGAAGCCGCGGTACCAGGCGTCGCGCGCGGCATCGATCTGGCGTTCGCGGCTTCCCCCCGCGGCCTCTGCCTCGCGCAGGACGCGCTCATAGGTGTCGGCCAGCGTTGGGTTGGCGTAGAGGCCGCCCGCCTTCGGCCCGCCATCGCGCAACCAGATGGCCGCGGAGCTGGTCCATTCTTCCTGGAACAGCGGCGTGACTCCGGCGATGGTGGCGACCACGCGTGGAACCATGTGCGCCCCGTTGCGAGCGTAGCCGATGGCGAACTCCAGCACATCGCGCAGCGACCAGGTGCCCCAGTCGCGCAGCATCACCGTCCAGGCTTCGAAGGCACCGGGGACCACGGCGGGCAGGAAGCCGGTGCCGGGGATGAGGTCGAGGCCCAGCTCACCCTTGATCTTGCCGACCGTCATGGCGGCCGGGGCGGTGCCCTGCCCGCAGATCACGCGCTGGCCCCCCGTCTTCGCGTCATGGAGGATGATCGGGCAATCGCCGCCTGGCCCATTCAGGTGGGGCTCCACGATCTGCAGCGTGAAGCCGGCGGCGGCCGCGGCGTCGAAGGCATTGCCGCCGCGCTCCAGCACGGCCATGCCGACCTGGGACGCGATCCAGTGCGTGGAGGCAACGGCGCCGAAGGTTGCGGCAATTTCCGGGCGTGTTGTGAACATGGAGCCTCGCTGAAACGGGTGCCAGGTGGCAAGAGTGAGGCGATTCATTCCCCCCGTTCTGTCATCGGGTCAACTCATGCTCATTGCCGTGGTCGGCCCGTCAGGCGCTGGCAAAGACACACTCATGGATCGCGCACGCGCTGCGTTGGCCGGCGATGCGCGCTTCGTCTTCGCGCGCCGCGTCATCACGCGCCACGCCGATGCGGGCGGCGAAGCGCATGAGGCGGTGAGCGAGGCCGAATTCACCGCGCGCCTGCCCGGCTT
>JBKJNV010000487.1:0-3684 GCA_046593435.1 Roseomonas sp. | reverse complement strand
GCCCTTCGAACTGGAACACGCCGGCCGCATCGCCCTTCCGCAGCATCGCGAAGGTGATGGCATCATCCAAGGGAATGGTTGCGATATCAACCGCAACCCCCTGCTGCTTCAGGATTTCGACCGTCTTCTCGATGACGGTGAGCGTCTTGAGGCCAAGGAAGTCGAACTTCACCAGGCTCGCTTGCTCGACGTATTTCATCGAATATTGCGTCACCAGCATCTGCATCTCGGACCGCGCGTCGCGGTAGAGCGGGCAGATGCCGATCAGCGGCTCTCGCCCGATGACCACGCCTGCGGCATGGGTTGAGGCATTGCGGTAAAGCCCTTCCAATTGCAGGGCAATGTCCAGCAAACGCGCGATCTGTTCATCGCCATCGCGGGCCTGGCGCAGCTTCTCCTCGCCCGCAATCGCCTCGGCGAGCGTCACCGGCTTCGCCGGATTGAACGGGATCAGCGTGGCGATCTTGTCGACCTGGCCGTAGGGCAGGCCCAGCACGCGGCCCACATCGCGCACCGCCGCCTTGGCCTGGAGCTTGCCGAAGGTGATGATCTGCGCGACCCGGTCATGGCCATATTGTTCAACGACGTATTCGATGACCTTGTCACGCTTGTCCTGGCAGAAATCGATGTCGAAATCGGGCATGGACACGCGCTCGGGGTTGAGAAACCGCTCGAACAGCAGGCCGAAGCGCAGCGGATCGAGGTCGGTGATCTTCAGCGCCCAGGCTGCGACAGAGCCTGCACCCGAACCACGGCCCGGCCCCACCGGGATGGATTGCTCCTTCGCCCAGCCGATGAAATCCGCCACGATCAGGAAGTAGCCGGCGAAGCCCATCCGCTCGATGACGCCGAGTTCATAGTCCAGCCGCTCGACGTAAGTCGCACGGGCTGCCGAAAGTCCAGCCTCTCCCAGTGCTTCAAGCCGCAGTTCCAGCCCGGCCTCGGCATCGGCGCGCAGCGTCTCGGCCTCGGTCTTGCCCGGTGAGACCTTGGGGCAGATCGGCAGCGCCGGCTTCTTGGTCTCGGCCATCACCGCGCTGAGGCGGGCAATTGCAAGCGTGTTGTCACAGGCATCGGGCAAGTCCGCGAACAGCGCGCGCATGGCGCTCGCGGGCTTGAACCAATGCTCGGGCGTGACCCGGCGGCGATCCTGTTCGGCCATCGTGCGGGAGGCGGCGATGCAGAGCAGCGCGTCATGCGCCTCATGCGTCTTCGTCTCGGCGAAGTAGATGTCGTTGGCGGCCACGATCGGCAGCCGCGCCGCATCGGCCAGGCTGAGCAGCCCAGGCTCGATCAGACGCTCGATCGCGAGGCCGTGGCGGTGCAGCTCGACCGCGACACGCCCCGGGAATGCCTCGGCGAATTGCGCGAGCAGCCTGGCCGCGGCATCGCGACGCCCTTCCCCCAGCAGCCGCCCCAGCGGGCCGGTGGTTCCGCCAGTGAGCAGGAAGATCCCCTCGGCATGTTCGGCCAGCAGCTCCAGCGTGACCGCGGGCCGGCCGGAGGCATCGTCGCGAAGGTAGCCATGCGATGAGAGCCGTTGGAGATTGGCAAAGCCTTTCGCGTCCAGTGCCAGCGCAACAATCGGGTCCGGGTTCTGCCGGGCGGCGTCGGGGCGCTCCGGGTCGGTGGCAATGCGGGCGAGGCCAAGCTGGCAGCCCATGATCGGCTGGATGCCCTTCCCCGCGCAGGCCTGCGCGAATTCCAGCGCGCCGAACATGTTCGCTGTGTCCGTCAGCGCCAGGGCGGGCATGCCGGCGGCTGCTGCCAGGGCCGGCAATTTCTCCGCCTTGATGGCGCCTTCGCTCATGGAATAGGCGGAATGCGTGTGCAGGTGGATGAAGGCGCCGGTCGAATCCATCCACAGAGGCTACCACGGCTTGCGGCCTCTCGCGCGATGCCGGAAGCTTCAACATCGCTCAAGGGATCACTTGCACCATGATCAAGCTTGCCTTCGCCGTCACAACCCTTCTTGCCGCAACGCTGCCCGCCGTGGCGCATACCGGCGCGGGGGCCTCGGGGTTTCTGCATCCCTTCGCGGGGCTGGATCATGTGCTGGCGATGGTCGCGGTAGGCCTGCTCGTGGCGCAAGGGGGCGGCTGGCGGGTACCGGGCGCCTTCATGGCCGCGATCGCCGTGGGCGCGGTGGCGGGCCTGGCCGGGCTGGCGCTACCGGGGGTGGAACTGGCGGTGGCGCTCTCGGTCGCGGCCCTCGGGCTGGGCCTCGCCTTCGCCTTGTCCTCGGCGGGCACCGTCGCGCTGCTGGCGGTGGCGGCGTTCGGGCTCTGCCACGGGCTTGCGCACGGCATGGAGGGCGCGGCCGATGGTGGCGTCGCCTTCGTCTTGGGCATGCTGGCCGGCACCGCGGTGCTGCATGGGGCCGGGGCGACGGCCGGCTACATGCTGCGAAGCAGCCTCGCGCTGCGCGGCGCGGGCGCTGCCATCGCGGTTGCCGGACTGACCCTCGCGATCGTCTGAGGGGGCGGCCCGCCGCGCCTCAGGCGGCGATGATCCGCCCGTCGCGTAGCGTCACCACCCGGTCCATCTGACGCGCGAGCTCCGGGTTGTGCGTGGCGACCAGTGCCGCCACCCCCTGCCCGCGCACCGCCTGCATGAGCTCGGCGAAGACCCGCGCCGAGGTCGCCACATCGAGATTGCCGGTGGGCTCGTCCGCCAGCAGGATGCGCGGCGCATTGGCCAGGGCGCGTGCGATGGCGACGCGCTGCTGCTCGCCGCCTGAGAGCTTGCCGGGCCGGTGCGATTCCCGCCCCGCCAGCCCGAAGCTGCCGAGCAAGGCCCGCGCCCGCGCCGCAGCCACCCCGCGGGCAACATTCGCGGCCATTTGCGGAAGGATGATGTTCTCCTCCGCGGTAAATTCCGGCAGCAGGTGATGGAATTGGTAGACGAAGCCGATCGTGTCGCGACGGATCGTCGTGCGCGCGTCATCGGCGAGCTTGCCGGCGGCGCGGCCCTCGATGAACACCTCCCCGCCATCGGGCATCTCCAGCAGGCCGGCCAGGTGCAGCAGCGTCGATTTGCCGGTGCCTGAGGGCGCCACCAGGGCCACGATCTCGCCGGCCTGGAGCGTCAGGTCGGCGCCGGTCAGCACGGGCAGGTCGCCCGCCTCGGTATGGAAGCTGCGGGTCACGGCGCGGAGTTCGAGCGGCGGCGGGGGATTACTCATTGCGCAGCGCCACCACAGGGTCTGTCCTGGCCGCCCGCCAGCTTGGATACAGCGTCGCCAGTAGCGACAGGCCGAGCGCCATGAGCACGACCTGCGTCACCTCCGCGTAGTCGAGGATCGCCGGCAGTCGGGTGAGGAAATACACCTCCGGGCTGAACAGTGGCGTCCCCGTCAGCGCCATCAGGCCCTGGCGGATGCTCTCGATATTCCAGCAGAACACCATCCCCAGCAAGAAGCCGGTGAGGGTGCCGAGTATCCCGATCGAGGCGCCGCACAGCAGGAAGACCCGCATCACAGCCCCTCGCGTGGCACCCATGGTGCGTAGGATCGCGATGTCGCGGGCCTTATCCTTCACCATCATGATCAGGCTGGAGACGATGTTGAACGCCGCGACCACGATGATGAGCGTCAGGATCAGGAACATGACGTTCCGCTCCACCTGGACCGCGTTGAAGAAGGAGGAGTTCTGGTCCTCCCACTCCGCATCATCTCGTGGGAGG
>JBKJNV010000188.1:0-2540 GCA_046593435.1 Roseomonas sp. | reverse complement strand
GTCCTCGCTATGCGTGGCGATGACGATGGTGGTGCCCAGCCGGTTCATCTCCGCGAACAGCGCGAGCAGCCGCCGCGCCTGGGCGGCATCGACGTTGCCGGTGGGTTCATCGGCCAGCAGCAAGGCAGGGCGGCAGACCACGGCGCGGGCGATGGCAGCACGCTGCTGCTCGCCGCCGGACAGCTCCTCCGGCCGCGCGGCGGCACGATGCTCGAGGCCGATCCAGGTCAGCATCTCACTCACTTCCTGCGCCACCCGCGCCTCGGTCCGGCGCGCGAGGCGCAAGGGCAGCGCGACATTGTCGAAGACGGATAAATGCGGCAGCAGGCGCAAATCCTGATGCACGACGCCGATCTTTCGCCGCAACACCGGCAGCGCGCCACGCGCGACCCGCGCGGTGGCGACGCCCAGCACCTCGACCGTGCCGCGCGAGGGCCGCAGCGCGGCGTGCATCAGCCGCAACGCCGATGTCTTGCCCGCGCCCGAGGGGCCCAGCAGCCAGGTGAACGAGCCTTCCTCGAGCGCGAGCGACATGCCGCGCAGCACATCAGGCCCCTGGCCACCGCCCGGCGCGGGATAGGCGAACCCCACACCATCGAATCGAACTACTGTTCCGGATGGTTCCATCTTCCTGGCATCGCATGGCGCGGCCCCTGCGCTCAACCTTTGGCGGCGCTTGTGTCCACGGGCACGGCCCCCCATCTCGCGGCGATGCGTCTCGCCTGTCCCGCCTGTGCCGCCGAATACGATGTCCCCGAAGCCGTGCTGGCCGCGGCAACGCGCGCGATGCGCTGCGCCCGGTGCCAGCAGGTGTGGACGCCCCAAGCCACTGCGCCTGAGCCGGCGGGGCGCCCGGCCGCCCCGCCGCTTCCGTTCCATATCGAGCCCGCGTCACGCGCCCTGGTGACGGCGCAGCCCGTGCCGGCGGATACGCGGCTGCTGGCGCCGGATCCGCCGCACCGGCGGTCGCTGGGCGCGGCCTGGGTGCTGACCGCCACGGTCCTGCTCGCTGGATTGGTCGGCGCCGTGGCGCAGAGGGAGGCGGTGATGGCCGCCTGGCCGCCTGCCGCGCGCGCCTATGCCGCGGTCGGGCTGCGGTGATGCCATCCATCCCCGCCCACCGCCGCGTCGTTACGCGTGCGGACGCTCCCGGGTGACGGTTGCTCGCTGCCGGTCGTTGGATCGGCGGCGGCTGCGTGACGTAATCCCCGCCTAGCTGCGCAGCTCTTCGGGGACCTGGCCGCCATTCGCAGCCAACCGCTTCATCACCTCCGCGTGTAGCCACATGTTCATCTTGGCGGAGTCGGACACGTCGCCGGCGTAGTGCAGTTCCTGCGCCAGCGCTTGCCGGGCCTGCAGGCTGCTGTCGATGCCGACCAGCTTCATCAGATCCACGATCGACGTCTGCCACTGCAGTTCCTGGCTATTGGCGGAGGCCAGTGCGGTCAGCTGCGCATTCACGTCGAAAGGGTTCATCGCGGGCACTTGGCCGGCGGCGATCTCAGGTTCGGGCGGGGCGGAGAGGACAGCGGAGTCCGGATGCGGCGTGGGCGAGCCAACGGGACCCCGGCCGAAGACGCGGGACATGATGGAACCGAAAATGCTCATGAGGAATGCTCCATGGGTGAGCCGTGTGAACGACCTGCGCCACGGTTCGTTTCCCGCTTCGGAGAGCAGATGGATGGACGGTGGCGGCGGTCAGCCCTGCATTGCGCTGGCGGTCCGACGCACCGGCACGGCACGCCGGCTCAGAACCGGCGCAGCAGCCGCTCGATATAGTCGAGCTCGGCCGGCGCCCGCTCGCGTTCGCCGCCGCGCCGGCGCAGCTCATCCTGCAGGCGGCGGGTGCGCAGCATCTCCGCCTCCTCCGGCACGCGCGTATCGGCGCCGTTGTCCTGTGCGCCGGTATTCTCGCGGTGACGGCGGCCGAGCGGGTCGCGGCCCTCGCCCTGCTCCTGGCCCGGTGCTTCGCCTTCGCCGCCCGGCTGGCCCTGGCCGGCGGAATCCTGCGGCTCGCCGTCGCCCTCGCCATCCTGGCTCATGCCCTGGCGCTGCATCTGCTGCGCCATCTGCCGGCCGCCTTCCATCAGCGCGCGCATCGCGCGGCCCTGCGCATCGCGCGCGTCACGCCCGGCGCCGAGCGCCTCGCCGGCCTCCCGCATGGCCTGGTCGGCGCGGCCGAGCCCTTCGGGCACCTCACCGGTCAGGTCGCCGAACTGCTGCATCATCTCGCCCAGCGCGCGGCGCAGCGCCCGCTGGCGGCGCGCATCCGCGGCGGGGTCCTGCCCGGGTGCGCCTGCCTGGGGCTGCTGGGACGGCTGCTGCGGGGGCTGCTGCTGCGACTGCGGCGGCTGGCGCAGGCCAGGCCGGCGTTCCTCGGCGCGGCGGCGATCCGTCTCATCCTGGCGCTGGTGGCCGCGGTCGAGCATCTGGCCCTGGCGTTGCACCATGTCCTGCACCGCGCCCATCTGCTGGCGGCCTCGCTGCTGGCGTTCCTGGCGCTGGCGCTGCTCGGGGCTCGCGGTGCGGCCTTCCTCGAG
>JBKJNV010000107.1:0-2801 GCA_046593435.1 Roseomonas sp. | reverse complement strand
TGCGAGCTCATGTTGAGGATGACGCCGCCGCCGCGCGCGATCATTCCCGCGGCCAAGCCCCGGGCCATGGCCATGGGTCCGAGGAGGTTGATGTTCAGGACCCGGCCCATCTCCTCGGGCGTTGTGTCCAGCACCGGCTTCACCAGCAGGATGGCGGCGTTGTTGAGCAACATGTCGACCGGGCCGCAGGCCTGGACCAGCGTCTCGATGGAGGTGAGATCGCCCTGATCGTACACGATGCACCTCGCACCCGGCGCGACCTCGGCCGCGACGCGCGCCATGCCCTGGGTATCCACATCGGCCAGAAGGACGGTGGCGCCGGCAGTGGCGAAGGCCTCGACAAACGCCCGGCCCAGACCGCCCGCGGCGCCGGTGATCAGGACGCGTTTGCCCGCAAATTCGGCGCCGCGGTTGGGCGATGACGCTACTTGCATGGGTCTGCTCAGCCTATGTCTGGATTATGAATGCTGAGGTGGGCGGGCAGAATAGATGGCCGTGACGGGTTCGCTCAGCAGGATCGCTACCGCGTCCGGGACAGCGTTACAACACAGGCTGTCGCGGTACGAAGGCGCGAGATTCAGACTGACCGCGAGCAGGCCATGTTCCAAAAGCAAGTGGGAGAAGCCTGCACCTGGCGCTGCGACATGACCGGCGAGGCGGTCTGAGCTGCGCCGGGTTTGTCGGAGGCGCCAACTCCTGAGAGGCTGGAGCGATGCTGAGCAAGACGACGAACAAGTTTTCACCTGAGGCCCTCGACGCAGTGCTGCGGTCCGCTCAGGGTGGTGTTGCGACGACCACTTGAATCCACCTTGGCAGCCCTGGTCGCTGTGGTGAATGACGCTGCTCGAGCGAGGCTGACTGACCGCCGCCTCCATCGCGTCCAGCACCCGCTCCGTCCGCAGGTGATTGGCCAGCGACCAGCCGACGATCTTGCGGCTCCACGCATCCACCACGATGGCGAGATACAGGAACCCCGCCGCTGTCGGCACGTAGGTGACGTCCGCCACACAGAGCTGGTTCGAGCCGGAGGCGGTGAAGTTCCGGTCCACATGGCTCGAACTCCTTCGCGAGGTCATCAGGGTCGCGGCCAGCGCGAAACAGTTCACCATCTGACGGCGGAATTCATGCCAATAGGGGAGTCGGGTTCTGGCCATGGAGTGCACCTCCGGCAAAAGCTTCAGGGTGTCCACCAAACCAGGTCAATCCCATTGATACCGGCTTTCACAGGCCACGAAACGTGGCGCACCGGCCGCATTCGGCATACTATCGTGTCCCTCAAGCACAGATCGCCTCACCAAGCCGAACCCATTTTCGTTGGCCCGATGCATTCGAGAGGATCCACTTATGAACGTCACACGTCGCGGCGCCCTCGGCGCCGCAAGCCTCGCACTCGCCGCGCCAAGCCTGCTCGCGGGCCGCGCGAGCCGCGCCCAGGGCGCCACGCCCGCGCCGCCCGGTCCGGCCTTCCACAAGTTCCAGGTGGGCAGCCTCAATGTGACCATCGTGAACGATGGCAGCATCACGCGCCCGATCCAGGGCCTCGTCGCCAACGCCTCGCCCGAGCAGACGATCGCCGCGGCACGCGCTGCCGGACTGCAAGGCGAAACAGTGACCAACCCCTACAACGTCACCCTCCTGGAGACGCCGCAGGGGCTTGTCGCATTCGACGTGGGCAATGGCAGCGGGCCCAACCCCGCGCTCGGCACCTTGCACGCCAATATGCGCACGGCGGGCCTCGACCCGGACCGTATCGTCCTGATCGTGCACACGCATTTCCACGGCGACCACATCAACGGCCTGCTCAAGGCCGACGGCACCGCGCTCTACCCCCAGGTCGCGCGCGTGATGGTGCCGGAGCGCGAATGGACCTACTGGACCGACGCCGCCGAGGAGAGCCGCGCAGCCGAAGGGCGGCGGCCGGCTTTCGCGAATGCGCGGCGCCGCTTCGCGCCCTACGCCGACAAAGTCACCCGCTTCGCACCGAATGCGGACATCACTGCGAATGTCCGCGCGGTGCCGACCAACGGGCACAGCCCGGGGCACACCTCCTTCATCATCCATGACGGCTCCGCCCAGGCGCTCGTGATCGGCGACGCCATCACGACGCCGGCGTTTTTCATGGCCAATCCGGAGTGGTACCCGGGCTTCGACCAGGATCCGCCCATGGCGGTCGAGTCACGCAAGCGTCTGCTCGACCGGGCGGCGACCGAGCGGATGGCCGTGGTCGGCTATCACTTCCCAATGCCGGCGACCGGGCGGGTCGAGCGGGCGGGCGGCGGATACCGGCTGGTGCCCGCATCCGCCTGAGTTGGTACGCGGCCCGGGAGGACTCCCTCGGGTTGACTGCACGGCCAGGTTCTATCGCTCATCCACAGACCTGGTCACTTCTGCGCATGCCGTCTGCGGTTCCCAATCGTGAGCGCAGCCGGACGTTGCGGCAGGCCCAGTCGCAGGCCTGCCGGTCGCGCCTGTGCGGCGCTTGAGCGAGCCCTCGGATCAAGACGCCCCTGCGCCGTTCATGCGCCATCTGCGTCACGAAGTGGGGGGCGCCTGCACGGCGCACGCAAACGAAGGGCACCCCGCCCCAAGGATTGGAAGGCCGAGGCTGAAGTCGCGCGAAGCAAAACTCGCTATCGATCGCAAGAGGGATGGATCGCGCGCTGCACGCCGCGAATTGTGGCGACGGAACGCTCGAAGCGACGCACACCGATGAACGGCGCGACGCGGCGCGCGAACATGGGCCGCGCCGGGCGAAACCCCGGAAAATACGCCAGAAGCTCGCCCAGAAACGCGTCGCCCAG
>JBKJNV010000657.1:0-3327 GCA_046593435.1 Roseomonas sp. | reverse complement strand
CCGGGCGGAGCAGCGGGAATTTTTCCGCCGCCTCCTGTACCCGATTCTCCCCGAAATGGGTCTGGCCGGCGGCGAGTGCCGCCTCCACCGCGGCGGCGGGGTTGGTCTTGGAAACCGCGACCAGCATCACGGAATCGGGCGCGCGGTTGGCGCGGAGGCAGGCCTCGGCGATCCTGTCGCGGATGCGGGCGAGGTTCTGGGCGATGGGATCGGACATGCGATGCGGACGCTAGAGGCGCAGGCCCGCCGGCTCAAGCCACCGCGCGGCTATGCGGCGCTGTGGCTGGTGACGGATGCGGTGCGCATGCCCGACCCGCTGGCCGCGGCCGCGCGGCTGCCGCGCGGGGCGGGGGTGCTGGCGCGCGGCCTGGCACCTCAGATGCTGGCCGCGCTGGCGCGACTCGCGCGATGCCGTGGGCTGGTGCTGCTGGTCGGCGGCGATGGCCGCGCCGCGCTGCGCCACCACGCCGGCTTGCACGTGCCCGAGCGCGGGGCGGCCGGGCTGCTCCCCTTTCTTGCCGCGCTGCGCCGGGGGGCGGGCTTTGCGCGGCTGACGCTGGCCGCCCATGGCCAGGCGGCGGCGGCCCGCGCCCGGCGGCTGCGCCCGGGGCTGGTCTTCGCCTCACCCGCTTTCGCGACGGCGAGCCATCCCGGCGCGCCGGGGTTGGGTCCGCTGCGTTGGGCGCTGCTGGCGCGGCGGATGGGCCTGCCAGCGGTGGCCCTTGGCGGAGTCTCTGGCCGAAATGCCGCCCGGCTGCCGCGCCGCTGGCTGCGGGGGCTGGCGGCGATCGGCGCGTTTGGGCGGGATTGAGGGGCTGGGCATCCGTGCAACAGGCATGTGTCCCCAGAGACACAGTGCCGCGCGATCCGTGTGCAGGCGGTGTTTGGCCGATTGCCCCGACAACCCCGCCTGAACCATAGTCTGTCTCGGGCTTGTCTGTTGGTGTGTCGAACCTTGTTCGCACCTGACGGCGTTCCTGTCCGGGGGGGCAGGGGTGGGCCAAGGGAACGGCCGGGTCATGCCCGGCATCTGATGGAGGATTCTAGAATGCGTAAACTCTTGCTGGCCACCACTGCGGTGGTTGCCACTGCATTCATCGCCCCGCCGGCGATGGCGCAGGACCCCGCCGGCATGGTGATGCCGACTTCGATGGCCGCCGCGAACACCCGGACCCTCGGCGTCCGTCTCGGCGGCTTCTTCGAATTCCGTGCCTACAGCATCAACGACGACAATGACCGCAACGCGGTCACCAGCGGCGGGCGCCGCTTCGGCCGCCAGCCGGTCGACTTCCAGAACGAGATCGAGCTGAACGTCTTTGTCGACGGCAAGGCCGCCAACGGCATGACCTACGGCGCAGTCATCGAATTCCAGATGGACGGCATGCAGGCGAACACCTTCAACGGCGTGAATCTGGATGAGGCCTATGCCTTCATCTCGCACCCCGTGTTCGGCACGCTGCGCTTCGGCATGGAAGATTCCGCCGCCTCGATCATGCAGGTCCGTGCGCCCACCATCCAGGGCACCTCGGTCTCCGACTTCGGCGATGAAGCCTTCATCCGCCAGTCCGGCCTCGTCGGCATCAATGACGGCAATGACTCGACCAAGGTCATCTACCTCTCGCCGCAGTTCTTCGGCTTCGACTTCGGCCTGTCCTACGCCCCGAACGCGGGTGAAGGCGAAGGCCAGGCGCAGAACGGCGTGAACGATCGTGACCGCCTCGGCCTCCGGAACGAGATCTCGGCGGCCGTTCGCTACCGCGGCGTCTTCGGCCCCGTTGGCCTCTCGCTCAGCCTCGTCGGCATGCAGGCGGACAGCGCGGCCCGCTACGTCGGCCCGGCGACGCTCCGCAGCCGTTCCACCGCCTACTCGGGTGGCGCGCAGGTTACGGGCTTCGGCTTCACGGTCGGCGGCGAATACACCTGGGGCGACTATCGCTCCAGCAATGGTGATGCCCCCGGGCGCGTTGCGCAGAATCGCGGCGATGATGCCAGCACGCAGTTCGTGATCGGCGCCACCTACACGGTGCCCGGTGTCGGATTGCAGCTGGGTGCCTATTACGGCCGCCTGGAGTCGGACAACAACGGGACCCTCCCGAAGTACCGCCAGGAAGGCTATGGCTTCGGCATCGCCTACCCGCTGGCGCCCGGCTTGGTCACCTATGCGAGCTACGCCCACCTCCGCGACACCAATAGCCGTAGCTTCGACCAGAACCTGGCTGCCTTCGGCACCCAGACCACGCGCAACGCCGAGAGCTACTCGGTGGGCTTCCGCCTCGCGTTCTGAGCCTAGCGGCCCAGGCCATCTCAGGGGGGCGGCGGAGCAATCCGCCGCCCTTTTGCTTTCAAGCCACCCGGTTTGGGGCTAGAGAAGGGTCCAGATCGTTAACAAGGTCGGAATCGGGCACCATGCGCGCGCATAAACTCATCCTCGGCTTGCTTCCGGCTTTCGCCCTGCTCGCGGCATGTTCGGCCAGCGACGGCAATTTCCGTGTCCCCGGGCGGACCGAATACAATGATGACAGCCGCCGTGCCCGGGTGCTTGGCGCTGGCGGCTCGCAGGTGGGCGAACCTCTGGTGCTGCTCGGCACCGATCGCAGCAATCGCGGCAATGATGGCGGGGAGGGCGGTGCCGGCCTGGGCGTGAATGCCTTCCTCTGGCGCGCGACGCTGGATACGCTGTCCTTCATGCCGCTCGCCTCGGCCGACCCCTTCGGCGGCGTCATCATCACCGATTGGTACTCACCCCAGGCCGCACCGGGTGAGCGCTTCAAGGCGACGGCCTATGTGCTGGGACGCCAGCTGCGCTCGGACGGCGTCCGCGTGTCGCTGTTCCGCCAGCTGCGCGCGCCGGGTGGGCAATGGGTCGATGCGCCGATCGCACAGAGCACCGGGTCCGAGCTTGAGGACCGTGTCCTCGCCCGCGCGCGGGAGCTGCGCAGCCAGTCCGCCTCCCGCTGAGGCGTTCGCCCCACGCTACCCTGCCTGCTTGCCACCTGTGCCGGGTGAGCCCCGGCCCTAATGCGCCGGGGCGCAGGTCGCCGTGGCCAGACCGTCGCGGAGTCGCCGCGATCTAGATGCCGGTTCGCGCTACCTGGGGCTCAGCCGCAGGCGCGCCGTGGCGCGGACAGCGCGGCCCGTAGCAGCGCATCCGAATCGGCCAGAATCGGCGCCACGCCGCGCAGCGGCGACGCGAGCGAAGCGACCATCTCCGAATGGCCAACCGCGGGGTACAGCCGCAGCGCCGCGCTGCCGCCCGCCGTGCGCAATGCTTGCGCCAGGCGCTCGCTATTGCCGTGGCGCACGACCGTGTCCCCGGTGCCCGCGAGC
>JBKJNV010000453.1:0-5154 GCA_046593435.1 Roseomonas sp. | reverse complement strand
GCGGCGGAATGCGCGGATCTGATCCGCGCCATGCTGGGTGGGCTGCGCCCGGTGCGCCATTTCATCCGGCTGCCGATGGTCCCGCCCACGGTGACACTGCTGACCAAGACCGGCCCCTATGCGGATCTGATCGCCGATGCCGAGGCCGCGATGCGCGATGACCCCGCGGTGCTCAATGCCTCAGTCACCGGCGGCTTCGTCTATTCGGACCTGCCCAAATGCGGGCTCTGCGTCACCGTCACGGCGCGCGACGCGGCAACGGCGGAAGCCACGGCCCAGCGCCTGGCCACGCGTGCCTGGGCCGAGCGCGGCCGCCACACCCGCCGCCTGCTCTCGGTCACCGAGGCGACCGAGATGGCGATGGCGGCCGGGGAGGGGCGCGAGGCGCCGGTGATCTTCTCCGATGCCGGGGACAATCCCGGCGGCGGCGGGCGCGGCAGCACGGCCTGGCTGATCACCGCGCTGCACGAGGCGGGTGCGAAGGGCGTGGCCATGGGCAATTTCATCGACCCGGCTCTGGCAGCGGAGGCGCATGCGCTGGGCGACGGGGCCGTGTTCGAGGCGGTGTTCAACCGGGTGGAAAGCACCTTCTCGAAGCGCTTCGCCGCACGTGCGCGCATCCTCGCCTGCGCCGATGGGCGCGGCGTGGGCCGACGCGGCACCATGGCCGGGCGCGCCTTCAACCTCGGCCCCGCCGCGCTGCTGGAGCTGGAGGGCAGCGGCCTGCGCGTGGTGGTGGCCAGCCTGCGCCGGCAATGCCTGGAGCCACGCATGCTGGAGATGTTCGGCATCGACATCGCCGCCTGCCGCACGGTCGTGGTGAAAAGCCGCGGCCATTTCCGCGCCGGCTTCGACGAGTTCTTCCCCGACGCGCGCATCTTCGAGGTTGACGCGCCCGGCCTCACCTCCCCGGTGCTGAAGAATTTCGACTGGAAGCGCCTGCCGCGGCCGGTGTTTCCGCTCGATGACGCTGCGCGCTGGCCGGCATGAGCCGGCACGCCTGCACGCGGCTGGCGGACGTGGCGGCATGGCACCGTCTCTGGTAGAGCATGGCGGGTGAAACCGGCATCACGGACCCCGGCATGCCCTTGAGCCCAGCGCATCGTGGGACCGCTGCCGCGGGTGCGGCCGGTGGCGAGCGTGCGGCGCGGCGCAGCCCCCTCCGCCTCAGCGTCCAGAGATGCCGGCTGCGATGAGCGCATCCGGTGGCCCCAGCCCAGTCCCTGATGCCCAAGGCGCGCCCGCCGCGCCCGTGGTTTGCTTCGCCACCGGCACCCGCATCGCCACCATGCGCGGGCAGGTCGCGATCGAGCGGCTGCGTGTCGGCGATATCCTCAAGCTCGCCGATGGCGGGGTGCAGCCGGTGCTCTGGGTCGGCCAAATGGAGGTCGGCGTTGCGCGCCACCCGCACCCCGAGACGGTGCGCCCGGTGCTGATCCGCGCTGGTGCCTTTTCCGATGGCGTGCCGCTGCGCGACCTGCGCGTCTCGCCCGACCACGGCATGCTGTTCGGCGATGTGCTCGTGCCCGCGGTGCTGCTGGTCAATGGCGCCTCCATCCTGCAGGAACCGTTCTGGGACACCATCACCTACTGGCATGTCGAGGTGCCCGACCATGCCGTGATCCTGGCCGAGGGCGCGCCGGCCGAAAGCTACCTCGACGATGGCGGCCGCGACGCCTTCGACCAGGCCGGCATCACCGCCCAGTTCATCAATTTCGCGCTGCGGCGAGAGGCGGGGCTGTCCACCACCGCGCCTTGCCGGCCGGTGCTGCGCGATGCCGCGCGCAGTGCCCCGTTCCGCCGCCATCTGGCTGCGCGCGCGCGCCGCCTGGGCGCGGATACGTTGGGCGATCCCGGGCTGCGCCTGATCGTGGGCGGCGCGGTCCTTTCCTTTGCCGGCGGTTCCGTGAGCCTTACCGCAGCCGAGGCGGCCATCGCCCGCGTGCAGGGCGCCGTGCTCGCCTCACGTATTTCGCTCGCCACGGCGGAAGCGGGGATGATGCGCGGGGTCGCGTTGGCGGGGCTGGTGCTGCGCGGCGGCGCCGAGGTGCTGCGCCTCGCACCTGACGACATGCGCCTGCGCGGCAGCCGTGGCCTGGCCGCGATGGAGGGTGGCGTGCGCTGGACCGATGGTCAGGCTTGGCTGCCCGGCACGATCTTCGCGGCGATGACGCAAGGCGAACTGGTTCTCGACGCCATCCTGTCGCCCCGAGGCGACTACTGGCGGCTGGAGGAAGCGCGGGGCACGCTGCCCGGCGCGGAGATGGCGTGGGGCGCGCCCCACGCCATCCGTCCAAGGCTACTGCGCGGAAATGGCCGACGCGGTCACGGTGATGGTGCTGGCCGCGCAGATGTCCACGTTGCGGCGTTCCACCGGCGCGCCGCCATCGAACACCATGCGGAAGTCGTAGGCCCCACCGGGGGCGGGGCGGAACGCCTTGCTGGCGCCGGCGGCCAGCACTTCGCTACCCAGGCGGTCGGTGCCCCAGTTGCTCTGGTTCGCGGGGCTGAAATAGATCTCCATGATGGTCCGGCCGGAATTGTTCACCACGGTGAAGCTGGTGTCGCAGGATTGTGCCAGGGCAGGCAGCGAGAAGGTGGCGCTCAGAAGGGCGAGCGCGAGGGCGGCACGACGGGACATGGTATTCTCCATAAGCCCGACCGGTTTGGGGGCACCGCTTGATAGAGGAGGAAAGGATGCCTGCGCGTTAAATCGCGGAGAGTCTTTTCACGCTCGCCGCGTGCTATTCCGCCGCGGCCGGAAGCGCCCGGCGGCGGGCGGCGAATTCCTGCCGGATCGCCATCGCCGCGGTCAGCGCGGTGAAGCCGGCGGCGAGCAGGAAGACCAGGTTTGGCTGGCCGGCATCCAGGACCGCGCCGAAGATCAGCGGCCCGATCGCGCCGCCGATGTTGAACCCGGTCGAGACGATGCCGAAGACCCGCCCCTCCATCCCGCGCGGCGCGGCCGCGCGCACCATCATGTCGCGCGATGGCATGATCGCGCCGGTCATCAGGCCGGCAAGACCCATCAGCACGATGATCGCGGGGGGAGGCAGCGGCAGCAGCGCGATGCACAGAATGACCAGGGTCGCGCCGCCGAAGCCGGCTGCCGCGACCAGGCCGTGCCGGCGCGTGCGGTCGGCGATGACGCCACCGGCCAGCACGCCGATCGCGCTCAGCGCCAGCCAGGCGGTCAGCGCGGCGTTGGCGATGCCCAGCGTCAGCCCGCGCCCTTCGGTGAAGGCCACGATGGAGAACGCCTGCAACCCACCCGAGGAGAGCGACAGCAGCACGAAGAAGCCGGTCAGCGCGATGATCGCGGGCGACAGGATCTGCCCCATCGGCACAAGCTGCGCGGGCTTGTGCACGGCACGCGCGATGGGCGTTTCCGCCATCGCACCCCGCAGCAGGGGCAAGGCCGCCAGCGGACCGATCAGCCCGGCGATGACCAGGGCCGTACCCAGGCCGAATTGCGTCGCCAGGACCAGCATCAGCGCCGGCGTCACCGCGCCGCCGAAGAAGCCCGAGGCGGTGTGGATGGAAAACGCCCGCCCCATCCGCCCCTCGCTCATGCTGCGCGACAGGATCGCGTAGTCGGCCGGGTGGTAGACGGCGTTGGCGAGCCCAGCCATCAGCGCGGCCACCAGCAACATCGGATAGGACGGCGCGAGGCCGAGGAGGATGAAGGCGAGGCCGCCCAAGGTCAGTCCGCCCACCAGCACGCGGCGCGCGCCCAGCCGGTCCACCAGGAAACCCATCGGTGCCTGGGTCAGGCCGGAGACGATGTTGAACAGGGTCAGCGCGAGGCCGAGTTCGACGAAGGAGACGTCGAGCGCGTCGCGCAGCTGCGGGAACAGCGGCGGCAGTACCAGGATGTGCAGGTGGGAGGTGAAATGGACGGCGCAGATCGCGGCCAGGGTGCGGCGTTCGCTCACGGTCAGTGCGCGTCGGACCAGCTGCGGCCTACGCCGATGTCAACGGCAAGTGGCACGCGCAGCTCGGCCACGTTCTCCATGATGTGCTTGACGATGGCGCTGGTCGCCTCGACCTCGGCCTGGGGGACTTCGAAGACCAGTTCGTCATGCACTTGCAGCAGCATGCGCGCGCTCAGGCCCGCTTCGCGGATCGCGCGTGGCAGGCGCACCATGGCGCGCTTGATGACCTCGGCCGCACCGCCCTGGAAGGGGGCGTTGATGGCGGCACGCTCGGCGCCGGCGCGCCGCTGCGGGTCGCGCGAGGTGATCTCGGCGATCCAGAGCTTCTTGCCGAAGCTGGTGCGCACATAGCCATGTTCGCGCGCTTCCGCCTTCAGCCGTTCCATGCAGTCGCGAATGCCCGGATACTGGCCGAAATAGGCATCGATGATGCCGCGTGCCTCCCCGGGCGTAATGCCCAGGCGGCCGGCGAGCCCGAAGGCCGACATGCCGTAGATGATGCCGAAATTGATGGTCTTGGCGCGCCGCCGGGCTTCCTTGTCCACCTGGCCCGGCGGGATGTGGAAGATCTCGGACGCGGTGCGGGAATGGATGTCCTCGCCGCGCGCGAAAGCCTCGCGCAGGGTCGGCACATCGGCCAGGTGCGCGAGCAGGCGCAGCTCGATCTGGCTGTAGTCTGCGGCCAGCAGCACATGGCCTGGTTCGGCCACGAAGGCGGCGCGGATGCGCTGGCCTTCCTCGGAGCGGACTGGGATGTTCTGCAGGTTGGGCTCGGTCGAGGCGAGGCGCCCGGTCGAGGTATTGGCCAGCGAGTAGTTGGTGTGCACGCGCCCCGTGCGCGGGTCGAGCTGCGCCTGGAGGCCATCGACGTAGGTCGATTTCAGCTTGGCGATCTGGCGCCAGTCGAGCACGGCGCGCGCAAGGTCGATGCCTTGCGCGGCCAAATCCTCCAACACCGTCACATCGGTGCCCCAGGCGCCGGCCTTGCCCTTCTTCCCCCCCGGCAGCTTCAGCTCGTCGAACAGGATCTCGCCGAGCTGCTTGGGCGAGCCGACGTTGAAGGGCTTGCCGGCCAGTTCATGGATGCGCGCTTCCATGGTGATGAGCCGGCCCGCGAAATCCTCGCCGATGCGCGCGAGCTCGGCGCCATCGACCTTGATGCCCATGGTCTCCATGGACTGGAGAACGCCGATGATGCGCCGGTCCACCTGCTCATAGA
>JBKJNV010000505.1:0-7684 GCA_046593435.1 Roseomonas sp. | reverse complement strand
CCCGCGGTCGGGCATTCAACGCAGGCACCACGCCGGAGATTTCGTTCAGCCTTCCGCGATGGCCGCGATGCCGCATCTGGGCGGCGGTACGGGCCATCGCGGAAGGCTGAACGAAATCTCCGGCGTGGTGCCTGCGTTGAATGCCCGACCGCGGGGCTGTTCCTTCGCCCCGCGCTGCCCCTCGGCGCTCGATCGGTGCCGCGTGGAGGCACCACCCCTCGTCGGTGTGGGCGGCACCCATGCCGCCGCCTGCTGGGTCACGGCGGGGCACGCATGATGTCGCACGAACCCGTCCTCCAGGTCGATGGCCTGGTGAAGCACTACGGCATCCGGGGTGGCCTGCTCGGTCGCACCGTCGCGCATGTACGCGCCGTCGATGGCGTGAGTTTTGCCATCGCGCCGGGCGAGACGCTGGGCCTGGTGGGCGAAAGCGGCTGCGGCAAATCCACCGTCGGCAAGGCCATCCTTCGCCTCGTCGAGCCCACCGCCGGGCGCGTCACACTCGAAGGCGAGGACATCACCAGCCTCGATCGTGCGGGCATGATCGCCAAGCGCCGGCGCATGCAGGTGATTTTCCAGGACCCCTATTCCTCGCTCAACCCGCGCATGACGGCCGGCGACATCGTCCAGGAACCACTGGTCAATTTCGGGATCGGCACACGCGCCGAGCAGCGGGAAAAAGTGGCGGCGCTGTTTGCCCGCGTCGGCCTGCGCCCCGACCAGCGGCGGAACTATCCGCATGAATTCTCCGGCGGCCAGCGCCAGCGCCTCGGCATCGCGCGCGCCCTCGCACTCGGGCCCAGCATCATCATCGGCGATGAGCCGGTTTCAGCACTCGATGTCTCGGTGCAGGCGCAGGTCATCAACCTGATGGTGGACCTGCAGGAGGAGCTGAAGCTCAGCTACCTGTTCGTGGCGCATGACTTGGGCGTGGTCGAACATATCAGCCACCGCGTCGCGGTGATGTACCTCGGCAAGATTGTCGAGATCGCGCCGCGCGCCGCCCTGTTCGAGGCGCCGCGCCATCCCTACACGGAAGCGCTGCTGGCGGCGGTGCCGGTCTCGCACCCGCGCCTGCGCCGCAAGCGGCTGGTGCTGAAGGGCGATGTGCCCAGCCCGATCAACCCGCCACCGGGGTGTCGCTTCCACACGCGCTGCCCCATCGCGGTGCCACGCTGCCGCGAGGCGGAGCCACCGCTGGTCGCGGATGCGGCGGGCCACGCCGTGGCCTGCCATCTGCGCGCGCCGTGAACGCGTTGCAGCGCTCGCCAAATGCCGGCGCACCAGCGCGACCCAAGGTGAGGATCGAGGAAGTCGCGAAGCTGGCGCAGGTCTCGGCCGCAACCGTCTCACGCGCGCTCAACAATCCCAACCTCGTCAGCGCCGCCCTGCGTGAGAAGGTGGAAGCGGCCGCCCAGACGCTCGGCTATGTCGCGCATGGCGCAGCGCGTGCCTTGGCGTCGCGCCGGTCCCGCGCCTTCGGCGTGCTGGTGCCGACCTTCGCCAACACGATCTTCGCCGACGCGATCGCGGCCTTCCAGCGCCGGCTGGAGGCGGAAAACTACACCATGCTGCTCGCGGCCTTCGACTATGACCAGGAGGCCGAATACCGCAGCGCACGCACCATGATCGAACGCGGCGTCGACGGCCTCATGCTGGTCGGTGTCACGCATGATGCGCGCCTGTTCGCGCTGCTCGAAGCCTCAGCCGTGCCCTTCGTGCAGACCTGGGCGCCGGCCAAGGCAAGCGCGCACCCCACCATCGGCTACGACAATGCGGCACTTGCGCAAATGGTGGTCGACCACCTGGTCGGCCTGGGCCACCGCGACATCGGCATGGTCGCCGGCTTCACCAACAATAATGACCGGGTGCGTTCGCGCATCGCCGGCATGCGCGCCACCCTGCGCCGGCACAAGCTGCCCTTTGCGCAAAGCCGCGTGGTGTTCACCGAGTACCGGATCGAAGCGGTGCGCGCCGCCTTTCGGGAGATGCAGCAGCGCGGGCCACTGCCCACAGCACTCGTCGCCAACAACGACATCGTCGCCCTCGGGCTGCTGCTGGAAGCGCAGGCACAGGGCATCGCGGTGCCCCGGCAACTTTCCATCGTGGGCGTCGGCGATCTCGAGATCGCGGCCAACGTGCATCCAGCGCTAACCACGGTGCGCACGCCCAAGCACCGCATCGGCACGATCGCCGCGGAATACCTGCTCGCACGCATCCACGACCGCGCCTTCAGCCTCCCGGCGGAGCTTCCCCTCGAACTGATCGTACGCGGCACGACTGCGCCGCCGCCGGCTTCCCGCAAGGACCCAACGCCATGACCACACACCCAGCCAGAACGCCGCTGCCGCGCCAGGATGCCAGCCACCTTCCGGGAATGCTCGACGGCCTGCGCGTCATCGAAATCGCGGATGAGACCGGCGAGTATGTGGGCCTGACCCTGGCCGGCCTCGGTGCCGAGGTCATCAAGGTCGAACCGCCCGGCGGCTCGCCGACGCGCCGCATCGGGCCCTTCCTCGAAGACCAGCCCGGGGCCGAACGCTCCCTGCACTTCTGGAACTACAACCGTGGCAAGCGCTCCGTCACGCTTGACCTTGAGACGAGGGAAGGTGCGGCCGATCTGCGCCGGCTGCTCGCTTCCGCCGATATCCTTCTCGACGCGGGCGGCGGCGCCGTGGCACGCGCGCTGGGCGTAGCGCCTCAGGGCATGGCCTCTCTCGTACCCGGCCTCATCGTCGCGCGTATCACGCCGTTCGGCGATGAGGGGCCGTGGAAGGACCACAAGGCTTCGGATCTCGTCCACCTGGCACTCGGTGGCATCATGATGAATTGCGGCTACGACCCCGATCCGTCGCTGCACTACGACATGCCTCCCATCGCGCCGCAGCTCTGGCACGCCTACCACATCGCCGGCGACCAGGCCGTCGTCGGCATCATCGCCGCGCTGATGCACCGCCTGCATACCGGGCAGGGCCAGGATATCGGCATCGCGATCCATGAGGCGGTGTCGAAGAACACCGAGCTCGACGTGATGTCATGGGTCATGCGCCACGCGCCGCTCTATCGCCAGACCTGCCGCCACGCGATCGAGACGCCGACGCATGTCCCCTCCATCGGGCACACCAAGGATGGCCGCTGGTACATCGCGACCGGCGTCTCCGCGCGCGACCAGACGAACCTTCTCCCCTTCCTCACGCGCTACGGCATGCAGGCCGACCTCACCATGCCGCCGGCCGAAGCCGACACCAAGGCGCGCAACGTCCCCGGCTCAGGTGCGAATGACGAGAGCAAGGCGCATTTGCTCGATGTCGTGCAGCGCTTCATCCGCGCCCATCGCTACGACACGATGCCCTGGCGCGAGGCGCAGGATGCCGGCCTGCTCTGGGCACCGCTGCGCAAGCCGCACGAGAATGTCGCGGACGCGCATTGGCAGGCGCGCGGCACTTTTGCGGAGATCGAGCACGAGGCGCATGGCCGCAGCTTCCACTACCCCGTGAGCCGTTGGCTCTCGACTGCGACGGCCTGGCAGGTCGGCCGCCGCGCGCCTCTGCTCGGCGAGGACACCGCCGCCGTCATGGGTGCGGCCAAACCCCGCGCGCCGCTGACACAGCCGGCCCGCCCGCGCGCCGCGACGCCCCCGAAACTCTCACCCCGGAACAAGCCCTTTCCGCTGCAGGGCGTGCGCATCTTCGACTTCTCCTGGTTTCTCGCCTCGGCTGGCGGTACGCGCTTCGCGGCCGCCCTGGGTGCGGACGTCATCAAGGTGGAGTGGAAGGACAATCCCGACACACGCCTGGCCGCCATGTCACCGGTCGGCGGGCGCGAGGCGCGGCGCGCCGCGACTACCCCGCTCAAGGGTGTCACCGATTCCGACATGGGCGGTCAGTTCAACAACAAGAATTCCGGCAAGAGCGGCCTGTCGCTCAACATCCGCAACCCCAAGGGATTCGCCATCGCGCAGCGCCTGATCGGCATGTCAGATGTCGTGGCCGAAGGCTTCTCCCCGGGCGTGCTGCAACGCCTCGGCCTGGGCTATGAGGCGCTGCAGGCGCTGCGTCCGGACATCATCTACGTGCAGCAATCGGGCATGGGCGGCATCGGCACCTATGGCCGCTTCCGCACCATCGGCCCCGTCGCGGCGGCCTTCGCCGGCACGTCCGAGATGTCCGGCATGCCGGAGCCCGCGATGCCCGCGGGATGGGGCTATTCCTTCCTCGACTGGATGGGCGCCTACAGCTTCGCGACCGCCATCATGGGCGCGCTCTACCATCGCGACCGCACCGGCCAGGGCCAATGGATCGACAGCTCGCAATGCGAATCCGGCATCTTCCTCGGCGGCGTGCCGGTGCTCGACTGGTCGGCCAATGGCAGGGTCTGGTCGCGCATCGGCAACCGCTCGCCCTACAAGCCGGCGGCACCGCACGGCGCCTACCGCTGCGCCGGGACCGATCGCTGGATCGCCATCGCGGTCTTCGATGAGGCCGAGTGGCAGGCGCTTGCGCGCGTCGCGGGCCAGCCGGGCTGGTGCAGCGACCCACGCTTCCAGACGCTGGAAAGCCGCCTGCTGCATCAGGATGCGCTCGACGCTGCAATCAGTGGATGGACCCGTGACCAGGACGCCTATGCCTGCATGCAGGCGCTGCAATCCGCCGGTGTCGCCGCCGGGGTCTGCCAGAACGCCGAGGATCGCTGCGAGCACGACCCGCAGCTGCCGGCGCTGAACTGGTTCACCGAAGTGACCGGCACCAAGATCGGCCGCTGGCCCGTGACCGAGCTGCCGATGAAGCTTGCGGCCACACCACCCTATAGTGGCGGCATCATCGATCGCGGCGCACCCGGCTATGGCGAGGACAATGCCCGGCTGCTGGGTGAGTTGCTGGGCTATTCGTCGGCTGAAGTCGCGGCCCTCGCGGCAGAAGGCGTAATCTGAGATGCACGCACGCCAAGCCGGGCGATGATCTCTAACGATGCAGTGCCCGAGCGCTTGCGCGGGGCCGCATCGCGTCGGGGGCAGCGAACTTGAGCAGGAAGGCATAGGGGATGATGCGCATCACGGATCTGGAGGGGAAGGCCGTCCTCGTCACCGGGGCTTCAACCGGCATCGGCGCGGCGGTTGCGAAGGGCTTCGCTGCGCAGGGGGCGCGTGTTGCGGTCCATTGCAATGCCAGCCGCACCGCCGCCGAAGCGGTGGTCGCCGAGATCACCGCCGCCGGCGGCCATGCCATCGTGCTGCAGGCCGATGTGCGATCCGTCGCTGCCTGCACGGACCTGGTCCAGCACGCACATGCCGCGCTCGGCGGCCTCGATGTGTTGGTGAACAATGCCGGCGGTGTGGTGAAGCGCCACCCGCTGCGCGACATCGACGACGCGCTGTACGACGACATCGTCAACCTCAATGCGCGCTCTGTCTTCGCCTGCTCGCGCGCCGCGATTCCGCTGATGGATGCAGCCGGCGGTGGCGTCATCATCTCGACCACCTCGCTCGCCGCGCGCAATGGCGGGGGCAGCCAGTCCACGCTCTACGCCGCGTCCAAGGCCTTCGTGTCCAATTTCACCCGCGGCCTGGCGAAGGAGGTCGCGCGCCATGGCATCCGCGTGAACGCCGTGGCACCCGGCGTGATCGGCAAGCCGGACCGGCTCAAGACCATGCCGATGCACCAGCTCGAAGGCGCCATCAAGCTCACCCCGATGCGGCGGATCGGCACCGTGGATGAATGCGTCGGCGCCTACCTGTTCCTCGCCTCCCAGGAAATGGCGGGGTTCATCACGGGTCAGGTCATCGAAGTGAATGGCGGGCTGCAAATGCCCTGACGCGGCGCGGCCGATCCTTAAAGACGGCGCGCTCCACCGGCGGGCCGGCCGCGCAAGCCTATCCGCGAAGGCCGCCACGACATCCGGCGATCATCTGCGGGCGCAGTTCATCCGCACGCAGATGCCGGCGGTCTGAAGCCCAACACTGGGCTGTTTCAAGGCTGGGGTCCGACCTGGCGAATGGAGGGCACGCCCAGCCATTCCATCGTCATTCGGCAGCCGCCTGCCCAGGCAGCTCCCGGCCGGGCGCCCAGCCTTGTCCGCGCCGTGCCACCGCATCCAGGAGCGCCAGCCCCGCCGGCAGGCAGATGCGGCGCTGGTCGTGGCGCCGCACCACATGGTCACGCGCCGCAGCACCCATGGCATGCGCATCGCCCGGGTGTTCGAGCGCCTGGATCACCGCCGCGGCCAGTGCCTCGTGTGCATGGAACGGCACCAGGCAGCCATTACGCCCGTGCTCGATCACCTCGAGCACGGGGGCCGTGTCGGAGGCGATGATCGGGCAGGCGCACGCCATCGCTTCCAGCAGCGACCAGGACAGGATGAAGGGGTAGGTGAGATAGACATGCGCCGCGCTGACGCTGAACAGCGCAACCAGCGCATCATGGTCGATCCGGCCCACGCAATGCACCCGGCCGAGGTCAAGCTGCCCCGCCAGCTCGGCGAACAGCGCATCGCGCCAGGTGCCACCGCCCGGCGGCCCGGCGCCGTAATGCGCAGCATCCTTGCCGACGATAACCACCTGCGCGCGCGGACGATGCCGCAGGATAGCCGGCAGGGCGCGCATGAAGCCTGGGAAGCCGCGATAGGGCTCCAGCCCCCGTGCGACGTAGGTCACGACCTCATCCGCCGCAGTCAGCGCGCGCCCATCGGGCAGGGCAAAGCGTGCCACGGGCGAGCGTCGGATGCGGTCCGTGTCCACGCCCTCATGGACGACGCTCATCCGCACACGCGCCCAGGCTGGGAAGCGGGAATGCTGCCACTGCGTCGCCGTCTGCGACCAGTCCGCCGCATCAAGGCTGAGCAGATTGTTGGCATTCAGCAGGCGAATGCGCGCCGCCTCATCCAGCGGTGGCGGCGCACCATCCTCGAAGCCGAGATCGCCGCCGCTCGCGGCGTAGTGGAACTCGAATTTGTACAGCAGGCGCGCATCGGGAAAGACGTCGCGCAGGAACAGCCCCTCGCCCCAGCCCGGGTGGCAGCAGATCAGGTCAGGCACGAAGCCTTCCGCCTTGAGCGCGAGTGCGGCCCGCGCCACCGCCTGGCCACGCCTAGTCGCGGCCTCAAGCGGCCTCAGGTAGCGGTGCGTGCGTGCCCCGGCGCCGGTGGGGGCGGGGTAGCGCACGTGTCGCACGCCGAGCACAGAGGACAGCGCCTGCTGGCCGAGCCCCACCACCTCCTCGCCGGGGCGGGCAGCCAGGGCCGCGGCCAGGGGCCGGTACTGGGCGGGAAAACTCTGATGGATGAACAGCGTCCGCATCAGCGGTTCCCGATCGTCACCGCAATCCGCACGAGGTCCCGGTCCAGCCCCCGCCGCCGATCCTCAAGATTGAGGCGGGTGAGATAGAGGTGCAGCCGCGCGCCGCCCGGTGCGTCCGCCACACGGTCGAAGACCGGCGACCCGCTCGCATGATCCAGCAGCGACGGATACTCGAAATAGACGCCGGCCTCCGGCTGCCCGCGGAAAGGCGTCATCGCCCAGAGCAGTTCGGCCTGCGACCAGCGGCGCAGATCGCGTGACGTGCTGACGAAAACGCCTGCTGGCCGAGACCCACCACCTCCTCGCCGGGGCGGGCAGCCAGGGCCGCGGCCAGGGGCCGGTACTGGGCGGGAAAACTCTGATGGATGAACAGCGTCCGCATCAGCGGTTCCC
>JBKJNV010000532.1:0-3535 GCA_046593435.1 Roseomonas sp. | reverse complement strand
CTCCTGGGCGAAGGACATCCCGGTTTCTTCGAGGTTCTGGCGGAAGGTGCCGTCGATCAGGCCCACGGTGGGGAAATTCTGCACGCCGGCGAAGCCGATGCGCTTCACCTCATCGAGGGCCTGATTGACGGCACCTTCCGCCAGAACCTCGAAGAAACCGGGATGTCCTTCGCCCAGGAGGTCGAGATGATCGCACTCGCGCGCGAGAAGGACCTGCTGACCACGCCCTATGTCTTCAACGAGGCGGATGCAGCCGCCATGGCCGGCGCGGGGGCGGATATCATCGTCGTCCATCTTGGGCTGACCACCGGCGGCAGCATCGGCGCGGAGACGGCGCTGAAGCTCGCCGATTGCCCCGCGGTGGTGGACCGGCTCGCGGCGGTCGCGCTCGCGGTGAAGCCCGATGCCATCATCCTGGTCCATGGCGGCCCGGTTGCGATGCCAGCGGATGCCGAATTCGTCCTCAAGACCGCCGCGGTCTGCCACGGCTTCTACGGCGCCTCCTCGATGGAACGCCTGCCGACAGAGATCGCGTTGACCGAGCAGACCCGCGCCTTCAAGCGCATCACGGGCCGCTGAGCCGTAGGGGACACCACCATGGACGGGCAATTCTTCGGCCAACTGATCCTCTGGTTGATCGTCGCGGTCATCTTCATCGCGATCGTCTACTGGGTCATGCAGCGGCTCTATCGGCGCTCCACCAAGGAGATCGCCTTTGTGCGTACTGGGCTTCTCGGCGAGAAGGTGGTCATCGATGGCGGCGCCTTCGTCTGGCCGATCGTGCACGACATCACGCCGGTCAACATGAACGTGCTGCCGCTGAAGATCAGCCGTACGAAGGGCGAGGCGGTGATCACCCGGGACCGCATGCGCGTCGATCTCGAGGCCGAATTCTACGTTCGTGTGCGGCCGGAGAGGACAGCGGTCTCCATGGCCGCTTCCACGCTCGGACGGCGTACGCTGGAGCCGGGGCTTCTCCATGCGCTCCTGTCGGGCAAGTTCGAGAGCGCGCTCAGGGCAACCGCGGCCGAGATGGACATGGCGGGCATGCATGAGCGCCGCGCCGCCTATGTGGCGCGGGTGCGCGAAATCGCCCAGATCGACCTCGACAAGAACGGGCTCGAGATCGAAAGCGTCGCTATCCTCGACATCGATCAGACAAGCCTCGAATTCTTCAACGCGTCGAACCGCTTCGACGCCGAGGGCCTCACCACCCTCATCAGGGACATCGAGAGCAAGCGCAAGGAACGCAACGACATCGAGCAGGACTCGATGATCCAGATCCGCGCCCGCAATCTCGAGGCGGAGAAGATGGCGCTCGACATCGAGCGGGACAGCGAGACTGCCCGCCTCGAACAGGAGCGTGAAATCGGGTTCCGTCGCGCCCAGCAGCGCGCGGTCCTCGCGCGGGAGCGCGCCAGCCGCGACGCGGAAGCCGAGCAGGCCCAGATCGCCTCGCGGGAATTGATCGAGAAGGCGCGCATCGCCAACGAGCAGGTCCTCGCCGAGGCGCGCATCGCCTCAGAGCGCGAGGTGCGCGGGCGCGAGATTGCGCGCCAGAAGGCGATCGACGGCGAGGAGATCGCGGCCCGCCAGGAGATCGAGACGGCGCGCATCCTCCAGGAACGCGCCGTGCGCGAGGCGCGGATCACCAATGAGCAGGAGACCCAGGCTCGCGAGATCGACAAGCAGCGCTACCTTCAGGAGGCGGAGATCGCCGCCCGCGAGGCGACCGAACGGGCCCGCATCGCGCAGGAGAAGGCGGTCGACGAGGCACGCATTTCGAAGGATGGCGAGACGCAGGCGCTTGAGATCGAACGCCAGCGCGCGACCGACCAGGCCGACATCGCCGCCCGCGAGGAGACGGAGAAGCGGCGCATGGCGCAGACGCTGCTGCTGAACCAGACCCGCATTGCCGGCGAGGAAAAGATCCGCAGGCAGGAGATCGAGCGGCAGAAGACACTCGATGAGCTGGAGATCGCCTCACGCGAGTCGGTGGAGCGTGCGCGCATCGCCCAGGCAGGCGAGGTCAACCAGGTGCGCATCGCCGAGGACAGGCGTATCCGCGAGCTGGAGATCGAACGCCAGAAGGCGGTGGAAGGCGCCGAGATCGCCGCCTCCGAGGCGACCGAGGGCGCCCGCATCGCCTGCGAGCGCAACCTGGCCGGCGAACGGATCGCCGCCGAGGAGACCACGCGGTCCCGCGAGATCGTGCGCGAAAAGGCGGTGGAGAGTGCCGAGATCGCGCGGCGCGAGGGTGTCGAGCGTGCTCGGATCGCGGCCGAACTGACGCTAGAGCAGGATCGCATCGCCAGCCAGCGCATGCGCGAGGTCATCGACATCGAGCGCAAGCAGTTCGTGGAAATAGCCGAGCAGGCGCGCGTCGTGGCCCTCGCCGAGGAGACGGCGAAGGCCACGCAGGCCGATGCCAGCGTCCGCCGCGCCCGGATTGCCGCCGAGCGGGACGTGGAGACGGCCGAGGTGGACCGCGAGAGGACAGTGGAGGCTGCGCGTCTCGAACGCCGCCGCGCGCTCGAACAGCTCGAAATCGCGCGCGTGCAGAACCTGCGCGAGGCGGAAATCGTCAGCCGTGAGGACATCGAGCGCGCGCGCATCGCCTCCGAGCGTCAGCTTGACGTGATCCGGATCGATCATGAGACCATCCGCCGCAAGCTCGAGGTCGAGCGCGAACGGGCCGTCGAATCGGCGCAGATGGACAAGGCGGTCGCGCTCTACCGGCAGTCGCTGGAAGAATCCGCCGCCCGCGCCGAGGCCGACGGCGCCCGCGCGCTCGCCGCCATGGCCGAGGAGAAGGTCCGCACCGTCCGCGATACCGAGGTCGCCAACCGCCGCAAGTCGATCGACGTGCTGATCGCCGAGAAGGCGACCGCCGAGGCTCGGCTCGCCGCCGAGGCGGAGAAGGTGCGCGCTGCCGTGCACGCCGAAGCGCAGAAGCTGCTCAATGAGGCGGAGAACATCCTCACCGACGAGGCGCGCCATTCGCTGTTCCGCCGCAAGCTGCTGGAACATGTCGAGGGCATCGTGGCCGCCAGCGTCAAGCCGCTGGAGAAAATCCACGACATCCGCATCGTGCAGCTCGACGGTGGGATGGGAGGTGGGGCCGCGCGCGAGGGGTCACCGACGGACGAGGTGATCAACTCGGCGCTGCGCTACCGCGTGCAGGCGCCGCTGATCGACAACCTGCTGAGCGACATCGGCATCGATGGCGGGAACCTCACCAGGCAGGGCGGGCTGATCCGCGAAGCCTCCGATATCCAGCGCATCGCCGAGGGCGCACGCAAGTCGGGCAAGGGCAAGGGCGAGGATAAGTGATGGCGCGGGTCTATGTCAGCTCGGTCATCGACGCGCCGGTCGCCAAGGTCTGGGAGAAGGTGCGCGACTTCAACGCACTGCCACGCTGGCTGCCGGCCGTGCGCGAAAGCCGGATCGAGAATGGCGAGCCATCCGACCGCGTCGGCTGCGTGCGCGACTTCCGGCTGCAAAACGGTGACCGCCTGCGCGAGCAGCTGCTGGC
>JBKJNV010000525.1:0-7616 GCA_046593435.1 Roseomonas sp. | reverse complement strand
GTAGGGGTTCTCCATCTCGGCAACCATCTTCTCCGCATTCGTGATGAAATACGGGGAGACGTAGCCGCGATCGAACTGCATGCCCTCGACGACGTCGAGCTCGGTGGCGATGGACTTGGCTTCCTCGACGGTGATGACACCCTCGTTGCCGACCTTCTCCATGGCCTTTGCGATCATCTCGCCGATCTCGGTCTCGCCATTGGCGGCGAGCGAGCCGACCTGCGCCACTTCGGCGGAGGTGGTGATCTTGCGGCTACGGGTCTTCAGCTCCTCGACGACCGTGGTCACGGCCAGATCGATGCCGCGCTTGAGGTCCATCGGGTTCATGCCGGCGGCCACGGCCTTCGAACCTTCACGGACGATGGCCTGGGCCAGCACCGTGGCGGTCGTGGTGCCGTCGCCGGCCACGTCGTTGGTCTTCGAGGCCACTTCGCGCACCATCTGGGCGCCCATGTTCTCGAACTTGTCGGCGAGCTCGATTTCCTTGGCGACGGTCACACCATCCTTGGTGATCCGCGGCGCGCCGAAGCTCTTGTCGAGAATGACATTGCGGCCCTTGGGGCCCAGGGTCACCTTGACGGCATCGGCCAGGATATCAACGCCGCGCAGCATCTTCTCGCGCGCGCTGGCGCCAAACTTAACGTCTTTCGCAGCCATGTGGTTCTACCTCTTGGTTGGTTCGGGGCTTGGGTATCGAGAAGGCGGATGGCTGCGTGATTACGCGGCCTTCTTCGCCTCGAGGGAGCCCTCGACGATGCCCAGAATGTCGGACTCCTTCATGATCAGCAGCTCTTCGCCGCCAATCTTGACCTCGGTGCCCGACCACTTGCCGAACAGGATGCGGTCGCCAGCCTTCACGTCCAGGGCGCGGAGTTCGCCCTTGTCGTTCAGGGTGCCGGAACCGGCGGACACAACCTCGCCCTCCTGGGGCTTTTCCTTGGCCGTGTCGGGGATGATGATGCCGCCAGCCGTCTTCTCTTCCGCGGTGACGCGGCGAACGAGAACACGGTCATGCAGGGGACGAAAGCTCATGTCGATCTCTCCTGACGCCTCATGATTGAAGCACGTCTCTCGACGGGGTTTTGCGGAGTGCTGGGGCGGCGTCCACTTGGCCCGCCGGCCGCTAGCACTCTCCCCGAAGGAGTGCCAGCTAACTAGTCCGGGGCCGGGCGCGCGTCAAGCACTTGCAGCACTCTCCGAGTGCGAGTGCTAATCTTCTGAGATCGCTCGTTTTTTCTTGAAGAACCCCGTCGTCGCCATGCCATGCTTCAAACTGTCACGCCCCTGATGGGCAGGGGACGTGCCGCTGGCCGGAGGCACAGTCGGTGTTGAAACTGGATATCGCGACGCTGAAACCCTTGATCCGCATCCCCGATTGGCGGCTGACCACGGTCGAGATCCTGTACCGCATGCCCGACCACCCCTGCATGCTGCAAAGCTTCATCTGGCAAAAGCTGGACCGCGCCCCGGAATTCCCCGAGCTGACCCGCTTCCTGGATTTCTGGCAGCGGGAGATCGAGGGGCCGCTGCATTCCGTCCGCGTGGCCTCGTCAGCACTGACACGGCAAGCGGAGCTTCGCGTGGCGGATGGGGAGTTCCGGCTGCATTGAAGAAGAAAGGCTGGGGAAAGGAATTTCCCCAGACCCCATTCTTCTTTTTTGTCCATTGGTGCTGGCCGTGCGGCCAGCACCCCCAGATCAAACGACGGCCGTCATCCCGCCATCCACATAGAGAAGGTGGCCATTGACGAAGTTGGAGGCCGGCGCGGCCAGGAACACCGCCGCCCCGACCAGCTCCTCCACCTTGCCCCAGCGGCCCGCTGGGGTGCGCTGGCACAGCCACTCCGTGAAGACCTGGTCCTGCACCAGGGCACTTGTCAGCTCCGTGTCGAAATAGCCCGGCGCGATGCCGTTCACCTGCACCCCGTGCTTCGCCCATTCGGCGCAGAGCGTCCGCGTCATCATCCGCAGCGCACCCTTGCTGGTCGCATAGGGCGCGATGGTCGGGCGGCCCAGTTCGCTCTGCACCGAACAGATGTTGATGATCTTGCCCTCCCGCCGGGGGATCATCCGCCGCGCCGCCGCCTGGGCTAGGAAGAACACGGCATCCACATTCGTCCCCAGCACCTCGCGCCACAGCGCCGGCGTCACATCCACCGAGGGCATGCGCCGGATGATCCCGGCATTGTTCACCAGGATATGCAGCGGGCCATGCGCCGCCTCGATGGCGCCGACCGCGTCGTCGAGGGCGGCGACCTCGGTCACATCGAAGGCGGCCTGCTCGACCGTCAGCCCCTCGGCCGCCAGGCGTTCTGCCGCCTTGGCCAGCTTGCCCGCGTCGCGCCCGTTCAGCACCACCCGCGCGCCTGCCTGCGCCAGGCCCCGGGCCAGGGCGAAGCCGATCCCCTGGCTGGACCCGGTCACGAGCGCGAGGCGCCCCGTCAGATCGAACATCGCCTGCACCATGGAGCTTCCTTCCCTGAACCAGGTTGCGAGCCTAGGGCAGGGAAGCCGCGCGCCCCAAGGGGGTGACACACCCCGGGGCCTGTGCTGCTCTCCGCCAATCGAATACGGGGAAACGGTATGACACGCGGGAAACACCGGCCATGAGCATCAACGGCAAGGCCTATATCGTCGGGGCCTATGAGCACCCGACGCGCAAGGCGGAACACCAGTCGGTGGCCCAACTGCATGCGGAAGTCGCCTATGGCGCGCTGCAGGATGCCGGGCTGAGCAAGGACGACATCGACGGCTATTTCTGCGCCGGCGACGCCCCCGGCCTGGGGATGCTGAACATGGCCGACTACATGGGCCTGAACAATCTCACCCATGTGGACAGCACCGATACGGGGGGCAGCTCCTACCAGATCCATGTGGCCCACGCGGCCGAAGCGATCGCGATGGGCAAGTGCAACATCGCACTCATCACGCTGGCCGGCCGCCCGCGCTCGGAGGCGATGGCCACAGGGACCGCACCGCGCTCCTGGGGCGTGAACGTCCCTGATGACCCCTTCGAGATCCCGATGGGCCGCACCGTCGCGACCGCCTACGCCATGTCCGCGATGCGCCACATGCATGAATACGGCACCACGTCCGAGCAGCTCGCCTGGATCAAGGTCGCGGCATCCCACCACGCGCAGCACAATGAGCATGCGATGCTGCGCAAGGTCGTCACCGTGGAAGACGTGGTGAATTCGCCGCTGGTGGCGGACCCGCTGCATCGGCTGGATTGCTGCGTCATCTCCGATGGTGGCGGCGCCTTGATCGTCGCGCGCCCCGAAATCGCGCGCAGCCTCAAGCGTCCGCTGATCAAAGTGCGCGGCACGGGTGAGGCGGTGAAGCACCAGGCGGGGGGGACCATCGACGTCACCTATTCCGGTGCGCGCGCGTCCGGTGCCCGGGCCTTCGCGATGGCCGGCTGTACGCCGGCAGACATCAAGTACGCCTCCATCTACGACAGCTTCACCATCACGGTGCTGATCCAGCTGGAAGACCTTGGCTTCTGCGAGAAGGGCCAGGGCGGCAAGTTCGTGTCCGACGGCAACCTGATCTCGGGCGTCGGCAAGCTGCCCTTCAACACCGATGGCGGCGGCTTGTGCAACAACCACCCGGCCAATCGCGGTGGCATGACCAAGGTGATCGAGGCGGTGCGCCAGGCGCGCGGCGAAGCGCACCCGGCCGTGCAGGTGAAGAATGCCGACCTGGTGCTCGCCCATGGCACGGGCGGGTTGCTGAGCATCCGCCACGGCAGCGGCACCGTCATCCTCGAGCGGGAGTAAGCATCACATGGCAACCATGGCCTTCGAGCGCGCCCTTCCGGCGCCGGCGATCGACCCCACCAACAAGGCCTTCTGGGCGGCGGCGAGTGAGCACCGCTTCCTGATCGGCCTGTGCAAGGACACGGGGAAGCATTTTTTCTACCCGCGCGGCTGCTCGCCGTTCACCTTGTCGAACAATGTGGAGTTGGTGCCGGCGAAGGGCACGGGCGTGATCTACACTTTTACGGTCGCCCGCACGAAAGAACCGCACGCGGTCGCGTATGTCGAGTTGGACGAGGGTCCGCGCATCATGACCAACATCGTGGACTGCGACCTGGACGCCCTGAAGATCGGCCAGAAGGTGAAGCTGGTCTGGAAGCCCACCCAGGAGGGCGCGCCGCCGATCTACATGTTCACCCCTGCTTAAGTCACAAAAACAAAAGAAGAGGGTCCGGGAGAATTCCTTCTCCCGGCCTTTTTCCTTGATGGGCCCGGCAGGACTCGAACCTGCAACCAAACCGTTATGAGCGGTCCGCTCTAACCATTGAGCTACAGGCCCATCGCGCCTGAATGCCGCGCCGGCGCCGTTCCGGCAAGTCGCCTTACTCGGCGAGGAAGGCCCGTATGCGGTCCGCAATCGGTGCCATCCCCACCACCCCGTTCAGGTGCCCGAGCGGTCCGCTGATCTCCGCGACCGCCACTGGCCGCCCCACCCGGCGCAGGGTCTCGACCATTTCGCGCACGCCTTCGATGGGGAAGACGCGGTCCCCGGGCGTGGGCACCACCAGCCAGCGCGCCTGGCTGCGCGCGAAGGCGGCTTCGGGCGTCTCGTATTCGTTAAAGAAAAGCTGGTTGGCGCGGACCAGATAGAGGAAGGCGTTGGCGTCCGAGGTGCGCGCGCGGGCCGTGGCCGCATCATCGAGCCATTTCTCGATGGCGAAGCGGTCCATGATGTTGCGCGCCGGGTCGTTGCCCTCGGCGGGGCGCATCCCGAGGCCCCGCGCCCAGGCGCGGTCACGCGATTGCAGGGTCACGATGCGCAGCGCCTCGGCGAGCCCTGCCAGCGGCGGGGTGCGCCCTTGTCCGTAATAATCGCCCTGGCGCCAGTTCGGGTCCATCCGGATCGGCGCTTCCCACACATCGAGCCAGGCGAGGTTCCACGGGTCGATGTCATGCGCGATCACCGGCATGACGCGGGCCACCATATCCGGGTAGGCGGCGGCCCATTCCATGGCCTGCAGCGCGCCCATCGAGGCACCGGCCACCAGCGCGAGGCGGCGGACGCCCAGATGGTCCAGCAGCCGCTTCTGCACCTCCACGAAGTCGCGCATCGAGACGACGGGGAAGGTCAGCCCATAGGGCCGCCCGGTCTCCGGATTGATGCTGGAGGGGCCGGTCGTCACCGTATTGGCGTCCGGCACGTTCAGGTTGGCGAGCGTATCGGAGGAGATGACGAAGTAGCGGTCGGTGTCGATCGCGCGGCCAGGCCCGATGATCGCGTCCCAGTACCCAGGCGGCCCACCGGCGGCGAGTCGGCCGAAGGCGTGGCTGTTGCCCGAGAAGAAGTGGGCGATCAGCACGGCATTGTCGCGGGCCTCGTTCAGCCTACCCATCGTCTGGTAGCCGATGCGCATACTGGCGATGGCCCCGCCGCCGCGGGTCCGGTAGGCGCCGGCCTCGAAGACCTGCTTCTGCACCACCTCCTGCGCCTGCACCGGGCTGATGCCCCCGCCGAGCAGGAGCGCAAGCGTCACCACAATGAACCCGAAACGCATGCCTCAACCTCCTGCCGTATTGGGCTGAGCCTAGCGGCCTGGCCGCACCGCTGCTAGGAGGCGGGATAACCCCGGTTCAGGAGCCCCGCCCCCATGCGCCTCGACGCCATTCCCATCGGCAACAACCCGCCGGAGGACGTGAATGTCGTCATCGAGGTCGCCATCGGCGGCGAGCCCATCAAGTACGAGATGGACAAGGAGGCCGGGACCCTGTTCGTGGACCGCTTCCTGCACACACCCATGCGCTACCCGGGCAATTACGGCTTCATCCCGCATACGCTCTCCGAGGATGGCGACCCGATCGACGTGCTGGTGGCCAATACCCGCCCGATCATCCCCGGCGCCTACCTCAACGTTCGCCCCGTGGGCGTGCTGAAGATGGAGGATGATGGCGGCGGCGATGAAAAGATCATTGCCGTTCCCGTCTCCAAGCTCACCAAGCGCTATGTGGGCATCAAGAACGCCACCGACCTGCCGGCGATCACGCTGGAGCAGATCCAGCACTTCTTCCAGCACTACAAGGATCTGGAGCCGGGCAAGTGGGTGAAGGTGCTCGGCTGGGGCGATGCCTCGGAGGCCCAGAGGTTGATCGTCGAAGCGATCGAGCGCGCCAAAAAGTAAGCGCCACGCGGTCTGGCGCCAAATTTTTCGGGCGCGGGCTGGACCCCCGGGCGGGTCGCGGCCTAGCCTTCCACAAAACGGGGGAGATTCTGTCTTGATAACAGTTTGGCTACTTGTCGTGATCGCATTGGGCGCGCTGTCCATCGTCTACGGCGTGAAGACCGGGAAGGATGTGCTGAGCCGGGATGCCGGTTCGGCCCGCATGCAGGAAATCGCGCAGGCGATCCAGGAAGGCGCGCAGGCCTACCTCAAGCGGCAATACCTCACCATCAGCATCGTGGGCGTGGTTCTCTTCGCCCTTGTCGCATGGCGGCTGGGCTTCGTGGTCGCCGTGGGGTTCCTGATCGGCGCGGTGCTGTCGGGCGCTGCCGGCTTCATCGGCATGAACGTCTCGGTGAAGGCCAATGTGCGCACGGCGCAGGCCGCGATGGGCTCGCTCGCCGCCGGACTCGATGTCGCGTTCAAGTCGGGCGCCATCACGGGGATGCTGGTCGCCGGCCTCGCGCTGCTGGGCGTGGCCGTCTATTTCTTCATCCTGGTGATCCTGGGCGGCTTCGCGCCCAACAGCCGCACCGTCATCGATGCGCTGGTGGCACTCGGCTTCGGCGCCTCGCTGATCTCGATCTTCGCCCGTCTGGGCGGCGGCATCTTCACCAAGGGTGCCGACGTCGGCGGCGACATGGTCGGCAAGGTCGAG
This sequence comes from Roseomonas sp., assembly GCA_046593435.1. Classification (GTDB taxonomy): domain Bacteria; phylum Pseudomonadota; class Alphaproteobacteria; order Acetobacterales; family Acetobacteraceae; genus Plastoroseomonas. Next base: position 766 of record JBKJNV010000525.1, on the reverse strand, counting down.
GCTGGCATCCCCGAGGATGACCCCCGCAATCCCGCCACCATGGCGGATAATGTGGGCGACAACGTGGGTGACTGCGCCGGCATGGCGGCCGACCTGTTTGAAACCTATGCCGTGACCCTGATCGCCACCATGGTGTTGGGCGCCCTGCTGGTCACCAATGCCGGAACCAGCGCGGTGGTCTACCCGCTGGCACTCGGCGCAGTGTCCATCATCGCGTCCATCATCGGCTGCTTCTTTGTCAAAGCCTCGCCCGGCATGACCAATGTGATGCCGGCGCTGTACAAAGGCCTGGCCGTCGCTGGCGGCCTCTCGCTGATCGCGTTTTACTTTGTCACCACCTGGCTGATGCCCGACAACGCGATCAAGGCTGCCGGCACGCAGATGGCCCTGTTTGGCGCCTGCGCCGTCGGCCTGGTGCTGACCGGCGCGCTGGTCTGGATCACCGAGTATTACACCGGCACGCAGTACGCCCCGGTCAAGCACATCGCACAGGCCTCGACCACCGGCCACGGTACCAACATTATTGCCGGCCTCGGAGTGTCCATGCGTTCCACCGCCTGGCCCGTGATTTGCGTCTGTATCGCCATCTGGGTCTCCTACACGCTTGCCGGTCTGTACGGCATTGCGATTGCAGCGACCTCAATGCTGAGCATGGCCGGCATTGTGGTGGCCCTGGACGCCTATGGCCCGATCACCGACAACGCCGGCGGCATTGCCGAAATGGCCGACATGCCACCTGAAGTGCGCGCCGTCACCGACCCGCTGG
>JBKJNV010000363.1:0-4352 GCA_046593435.1 Roseomonas sp. | reverse complement strand
GGAGCCCCCTGCCCTGCCCCCCGGGCGGCCGGCGGCTGGTGGGCTTACCTCCGCTGGGGCTTTCCCATATTACGGCTGGAGAATGTGAATAGGGGAGGCGGCATGGTGGCCATCCTGATCGGATCCGTCCTCCTGGCCGTGGGCGCCTGGCTGGGGGCGGAACAGGGCTGGCGGATGGCGGTGCTCTGGGGCCTGGGGGCCGGGCTGGGCGTGGCGCTGCTGCACGCCGGCTTCGGCTTCACCGCGGCCTTCCGGCGCCTTTTGGCGGAAGGGCGGGGGGCGGGGCTGCGGGCGCAGGTGGTGCTGCTCGGGCTCACCTGCCTCGTCTTCCTGCCGGCGATCGAGGCGGGGGCGCTGTTCGGCCAGCCGGTGCGCGGCTTTGTCTTCCCCACCGGGCTCGCGCTGCTGCTCGGTGCCTTCCTGTTCGGGGTCGGGATGCAGCTCGGCGGTGGGTGCGGGTCGGGTACGCTCTATTCCGTGGGCGCGGGACGGACGCGCATGATGACCACCCTCGTGGCCTTCGTGGCCGGCGCCACGCTCGCGGCTTGGGCCGCGGCATCGTGGGAGGGCTGGCCGGGGCTCGGCGCGGTGTCGCTGCCGCAGATGCTGGGGTTCTGGCCGGCGCTGGCCGGCAGCCTGGGTGTCTTAGCCCTGGTTTTCTTGGCCTCCCGCGTCTGGGAACGGCACCGGCATGGCACGGTGGAGCCGCTGGAGTGGCGTGGCGGTCATTGGCTGCGTGGACCCTGGCCGCTGCTGTGGGGCGCAGTGGCGCTGGCGGTGCTCAATGCAGCGACCCTGATCGTCGCCGGCCGGCCCTGGGCGATCACCGCGGCCTTTCCGCTCTGGGGCTCGCAGGCGGTGGCGGCGCTGGGCTGGGACGAGCCGGCCTTCTGGACCTTCTGGGATGAGCCGACCCGCGCCGAGGCGCTGTTCCGCAGGCTCGACCGCGACCGCGTCACGGTGATGGATGTCGGGCTGATGGCCGGCGCTGCGCTGGCCGCGGCCTTGGCGGGACGCAAAGCACCCTGGCGGCTGCCGCGCGTCGGCGAGATGGCCGCGTCGCTGCTGGGTGGGATGCTGCTTGGCATCGGCGCGGTGCTCGCTTCGGGCTGCAATATCAGCGCCTATGTCGGGGGGATCGCCTCGGGCAGTCTGCATGGCTGGGTGTGGATTTTCCCCGCACTTCTGGGGAATGCGCTGGGGGTGTGGCTGCGACCGGCCTTCGGGCTGGCAGACAGATGATGCGGTGAATTTTAAGTTGAACGTCTCGATTTCGTGAAATACACGAGCGCGATATTGCCGAAGGACCCGACCATGCTGCGGCTGTCACTTGCCACCCTCGCCATGCTCGCCCTGTCGCCTGCGGCCGAAGCCGCCGCACCGCTGGCCGCGCAGGCCTGCCTCGGCTGCCATGGGCTGAACGGCGCCGGCGCGACCGGTGTGCCGGGCCTTACCGGGCGCGACGCCGGCGAATTGCGCGCACTGATGCTGGCCTTCCGCACCAATGAGCGACCGGGGACCATCATGGGCCGTATCGCGCGGGGCTATACGGAGGATGAGATCACCGCCACCGCCGAGCATTTCGCGCGCGGAGGCCGGCCATGAGCGCGCTGTCCCGCCGTGCGCTGCTGGGTGCGCTGCTCGCTGCACCGGCCGTCTCGCGCGCGCAGGCGGCGCCGCGCCTGGTCGTGGTCGGTGGCGGGTTTGGCGGCGCCTCGGCTGCCCGCTTCGCCAGGGCGCATGCGCCCGACGTCGCGGTCACGTTGATCGAGCCGCAGCCGCGCTTCATCACCTGCCCCTACGGCAATCTGGTCCTCGGCGGCATCCGCCGCATGGAGGACATCACCCATGGCTATGAGGGCTTGGCCGCTCGCGGTGTGCACATTGTGGCCGACCGGGTCGTCGGCATCGACCCGGTGGCGCGCAGCCTGCGGCTGGGTGGTGGCGATACGCTCGGCTATGACCGGCTGATCCTCTCGCCTGGCATCGCAATCCGCTGGGGCGCGCTGGAAGGGTATGACGAGGCGGCCTCCGCCATCATGCCCCATGCCTGGATCGGCGGGGACGGCGCGCAGACGCGGCTGCTGCGCGCGCAGCTTGAAGCCATGCCCGATGGCGGCGTGGTGGGGCTTGCGATCCCGCCCAACCCGTTCCGCTGCCCGCCGGGGCCGTATGAGCGGATCAGCATGATCGCGCATTACCTCAAGCGGCATAAGCCACGCGCCAAGATCCTCGCGCTCGATGCGAAGGAGGCGTTCAGCAAGCAGGGCCTGTTCCAGGATGGCTGGCGCGCGCTGTACGGCGACATGGTGGAATGGGTGCCGTCCAACCGCGACGGTCGCGTGGTCAAGGTCGATCCGCGCGAGCGTGTGCTGGAGTCGGAATTCGGCACGCGCCACCGCGTGGATGTGGCCAATGTCATCCCGCCGCAATCGGCCGCGCGCATCGCGATCGACGCCGGCCTTGCGGACGCATCCGGCTGGGTGCCGGTGAACCCGATCACCTTCGAAAGCCGCGCCGCACCGGGCATTCATGTGGTCGGCGATGCGAACATCCCCGGGCCGATGCCGAAATCCGGCTATGTCGCCAACACCACGGCGAAGCAGGCAGTGGCGAGCGCCATCGCCATGCTGCGCGGCGCAGCGCCCCCGCAGGCCGTGTATTTCAACACCTGCTATTCGCATGTGGGCACGGATTACGGGATTTCGGTCGTGGGGGTATTCCGGCCCAATGCAGAGGGCACCGCCATCGTCGAGGTGGCCAATTCCGGCGGCGTTTCGCCGCGCGGCGACCTGCCGGAACAGCGCCGCCTGGAAGCGCTCTACGCCGATGCCTGGTACGCCAGCATCACCCAGGACATGTTCGCGTGAGCCTGTCGCGACGCGCCGTGCTGGTGCTGGTGGCCGCCACCTGGCCGATCGCCGCGGGGGCGGATGAGGCCGCCTTCGATGCCGCAATCCGCGAGGCCATCGGCGACGCCGTGCCCGAGGATGGCGGCGTGACCTTGCGCCTGCCGGCCACCGCCGAGAACGGCGCCCAGGTGCCGGTGACGGTGCTTGCGGACTCGCCGATGACCGAGGCGGACCATGTCACCGCGCTGCACCTTTTCGCCACGCGCAATCCAACGCCGGGGATCGCGTCCTTCCGGCTCGCGCCGGGGATTGCGCGCGCGGAAATCCAGACCCGCATCCGCCTGGCCGAGGGGCAGCGCATCATCGCACTCGCCCAATACAATGACGGGCGCGTGCGGCGCGCGGTCGCCGAGACGCGGGTCACCGCCGGGGGCTGCCTGACATGAGCGGGCTGCCACAACCGCGGCTGCGCGTTCCGCGCAGTGCCCGGGCCGGCGAGGCGGTGGAAATACGCATGCTCATCGAGCATCCCATGGAGACGGGCCTGCGGCATGAAGGCGGCCGCGCGGTGCCGCGCAACATGCTCGAGAGGGTGCGGCTTCGGGTGAATGGCAACACGGTGTTCGAGGCGACGCTGCATAACGGCACATCGCCCAATCCGTACCACGTGCTGTTCCTGCGCCTCGATCGGGCCAGCGACGTCGAGTTCACCTGGACCGATGGCCAGGGCCGGACCGCCCGGGCGCAGGCGCATATCGCGCTCGCCTGATCGCAGCCTCGCGCCGAACCGGCGTGCGTCCATCACGCGCCGTTGACGATTGTCCGGCCTTGGGCCAGGCGGCCAGGGCAGGCGCATCACCGGACAACCCCCAATGATGAGGGGCATCGGGCCTACCCATGGCGGGCGAGGGCGACCTGGCCAAGGGCGCGGTTTATCCATTGTTAAGCCCGCGCATGGTTTGTTGCTGCCATGTCGCAATCCACGCACTCAGGGACAGAGGCCTGGCTCCGCCAGCCTCTGACGGAGCTCGTCCGAAGGCATGGCGGCGCCGCCATCCTCGACGTGCTGGTGGCCGGGTTGTTGATCACGTTGCTGGCGCTGGCTCTGCCGGTGGCGCTGCTGCAGGTCTACGACCGCATCCTGCCCCAGGCAGCCCATGGCACGCTCTGGTTGATGCTCGCGGCGGTGGCCACGGCGATTCTTGCCGAGACGGGGCTGCGCATGCTGCGCGGGCAGATCCTCGCGCGGCTCGCCGCGGCGGCCGCGGCGCAGACGCACCGCGCCGCCATCACCCGGGCATTGGGCGCGCCCTCCTCGGCCTTCGATGGCCATGGCAATGGCTGGTACTCCGAACGCCTCGCCGCGATCGGGACGCTGCGCGAGATGTGGTCGGGCCCGGCGCTGCAAGCCATGCTGGATGTGCCCTTCGCGGCGTTCTACCTGCTGGCCATCTGGTTCCTGGCGGGCGAGCTGGTGTTGGTGCCGCTGGGCCTGCTGGC
>JBKJNV010000104.1:0-8253 GCA_046593435.1 Roseomonas sp. | reverse complement strand
AGGGTGAGATAGAGCAGCGTATCGAGGCTGCGGCTGCCCAGGACGCGGTCGAACACCTGCATCATGTAGATGGAGACGGTGAGCTGCAGCGCGTTGACGATGCCGCTGAACACGCCCACCGAGACGAATTCCGAGCGGCACGCGGTGAGCGCCTTGTGCAGCGGGGTCTTCGTCGCCGTGGTGCCGCGGATTGTCTGGGACATTGAGCCTCTGAGGCAGAGATTGCAGACCCTGGGGAGGGTAAGTGACCCCGACTGCGTTAGGATAAGCCTAAGATCGGGGCGTTTGGCACGGAGGGGCTGCCCTGTCTGTGCACAACATATGACAATCTCGCGAGCAACATTGAACACACCCGTGTGATCGGGGTGCCCAGCCGGACTTCAGCCCGGCCCGCGGATGGCCAGGTAGGCCATGCGCTTGGCCTCCAGCCGGCCCCGGGTGACTGTATCGAGGATCAGCCCGGCCGCGAGCGAGAGCAGCCCCCCCAGAACCAGCCCGGCCGAGAGGATGGCCGTGGGCAGGCGGGGGACCAGCCCGGTGCGGAGGAACTCCGCGAGAACGGGAATGAACAGGCCGACCGCCACCGCCATCATCGCGAGCCCGGCCAGCCCGAAGAAGGCCAGCGGCCGCTCCCGCTGGATCAGGGCCAGGATGGTGCGCAGGATGCGGATGCCGTCTCGGATGGTGTTGAGCTTGGAGACCGAGCCGGGCGGGCGGTCCTTGTAGGCGGTCTGGATCTCGCCCACCGGCAGGCGCAGTTCCAGCGCGTGGACGGTGAATTCCGTCTCCGTCTCGAAGCCATGCGCCAGGGCGGGGAAGGATTTTACGAACCGGCGGGAGAAGGCGCGGTAGCCCGAGAGCATGTCCGTGATGCGGTCGCCGAAGATCAGCCGCACCATCCCAGTGAGCATGAGGTTGCCAAAGCGATGCCCGGGCCGGTAGGCGGCGACGATCTCGGTCACGCGGATGGCGGTGACCATGTCCAGGCGCTCATCGAGCACCATGGCGACCATGGCGGGGGCGGCGGCGGCGTCATAGGTGTCGTCGCCATCCACCAGGACGTAGATGTCGGCCTCGATATCGGCGAACATGCGGCGGACGACATTGCCCTTGCCCTGCTGCGGCTCGGTGCGGACCAGTGCGCCGGCGGCCTCGGCGGCGGCGCGGGTGCCGTCGGTGGAGTTGTTGTCGTAGACGTGGATGGTGGCCTCGGGGAGCGCCGCGCGGAAGGCGGCCACCACGCGCGGGATTGCCACTGCCTCATTGTAGCAGGGGATCAGGACGGCGATCTGCGGCGCGGGGTTCATGCCAAGCAAGACATGATCGGGGCGTGTGGCGGCATCATGGCGCACCCCCGCCCGGTGCCGCGCGGAAGACCAGGCGGCGGGAGAGGAAGAAATTGCTCCCCATCCCCGCGAGGGCGCCGGCGAAGACGCCGATCACCGGGTGCGCGGCGACCAGCGGCACAGAGGCGATCAGGGCGGCATAGGTGCCGTAGTTCAGCGCGAATCCAGCCAGGTTGAGGACCAGGAAGGCGGCCCATTGCCGCCGCACTGGCCCGACCCCGCGCCGGTCGCGGAAGGTCCAGGCGCGGTTGAGCGCGAAGGTGGCCGACGCCGCGCACAAATAGCTCGGCACCCGCGCCATATAGGGGCCCAGCCCGGCATAGAGCCCGGCATAGAGCACCGCCGTATCGACCACGAAGCCCGCCAGGCCCACGACGCCGAAGCGGAGGAACTCGGCGATGAGTTTGCTGAGCGAGGGAAACATGCGAACCGCTTAGCCCAGAAGCGGCGCCGGGGGCAGGGCGGCCGGTATGCGGCAGGGGAGCGGTGCGATGGTGACGGTGATCGGCCTGGGCCAGATGGGCCTCGCGATGGCGGGGCGGCTGATGGCGACAGGGGGTGAGGTCAGCGGCTGGGATCTGGACGCCGGGCGTCGGGTGGCGGCCGTGGCGCTGGGCGTGGCCGTGACGGAGACGGCGGCCGGACCGGTCGTGATCCTGTCGCTGCCGAATGCTGCCGTGGTCGCGGGCGTGCTGCCCGGCCTGCTCGCGCGCATGGCGTCGGGTGGGGTGGTGATCGATTGCTCGACGCTCGAGCCTGATGCGGCGCGGGGGTTTGCGGCGGAGGCGGCGGCGCTGGGCATCGCCTATCTCGATGCGCCGGTCTCGGGCGGGCCTGCGGGCGCTGCGGCGGGCGCGCTGACGGTGATGATCGGCGGAACCGAGGCGGGGCTTGCTGCCGCACAGCCCATCCTCGCGCGCATCGCGGCGCGGGTGGTGCATGTGGGGGAGAGCGGCGCGGGGCAGGTGGCGAAGCTGGTCAACAACCTCCTCGTCGCGACGCATCTGGTGGTGGCGGGCGAGGCGCTGCGCCTGGGTGCCGCGGCGGGTGTCGCGGTGGAGCGGCTGCTGCCGGTGATCAACGCGGCCTCGGGGCGCTCGGCCGCGACCGAGGTGAATTGGCCGCGATGGATCGCGAGTGGCAGCTTCGATTCCGGCTTCTCGGCGGGGTTGATGCGCAAGGATGTGCGCCTGGCACTTGGTCTTGCGGAATCCCTCGGCGTGCCGCTCCATGCGACCGCGGAAGCGGGGCTTGCCTGGGAGCGATCGGCGGTGCCGGATGCGGCGGATTTCAACCGCGTGGCATCGGCGATTTTCGAAGACAAGGGCGCGTGAGCATGGATGGCATGGGCTCAGCGGTCGGCAGCCTGATCGATGGCGAGATCGTCGCGGGCGAAGGCGGTGAGGTCGTGCTGCACGACCCGACCGATGGGCGCGAGGTGCTGCGCTACCCTGAACCCGGGGAGGGCATTGCGCGCGCCGCCGCCGCCGCCGCGGCACGCGCCCAGCGAAGGTGGTGGGCGCTGAGCGCCAGCGAGCGCGGGCGGCGCATGTGGGCGGTGGGTGCCGCGATCCGGGCGGAAGCGGAAGCCCTGGCGCAGATCGAGAGTGCCAATGCCGGCAAGCCCATCCGTGATGCGCGCGCCGAGGTCGCGCGCGTGGCGGAGATGGCGGAATACTACGCCGGCTGGTGCGACAAGATCGAAGGCCGCGTGGTCCCCGTCTCCTCGGGGCATTTCGTGACGGTGCGGCATGAACCCTTCGGCGTGGTGCTGGCGATCACGCCGTGGAACGCGCCGATTTTCACCGCCGGCTGGAATGTGTTCCCCGCCCTTGCGGCCGGCAACGCCGTGGTGCTGAAGCCATCCGAGCTGACGCCGTTCAGCTCCCTCAGGCTGGGCCAGATATGCTGGGCGGCGGGGCTGCCGGTGCAGGTGGTGCCTGGCGTGGCGGGGGGCGCGGCTGGGGCGCTGTTGCGCGCCCCGGAGGTGGGCAAGGTGGTCTTCGTGGGCAGCCCCGCGGGCGGTGCGGCGGTGGCGGCCGCCTGTGCCGCGCGGACGCTGCCGCATGTGCTGGAACTGGGCGGCAAATCGGCCAATATCGTCTTCGCCGATGCGGATATCGAAGCCGCGATCCTGGGTGCGCGCGCGGCGATCTTTTTGGGCGCTGGGCAAAGCTGCGTCGCGGGGTCGCGGTTGCTGGTCCAGCGCAGCGTCTACCGCCGCGTGGTCGAGGGCCTGGCGGCCGAGGGTGCGCGCATCCGCGTGGGCCTGCCCCACGACGAGGCGACCGAGATGGGACCGGTCGCGAATGCGCGGCAATTCGCCCATATCCGGGGTCTGGTGGCCGCCGGGCGCGAGGCTGGCGCCGAGGTGCTGGCAGCACCGCGCGAGGGGCTCGCCGAGGGTGGCTATTGGGTGGCGCCGACGGTGCTCGCGGGCCTCACCAACGCAGCGCGGGTGGCGCAGGAGGAGGTGTTCGGCCCGGTCGTCGTGGCAATCCCCTTCGATGACGAGGCCGAGGCAATCGCGATCGCGAATGCCACGCGCTTTGGCCTGGCCGGCGCGGTCTGGACCGGCGATGTCGGCCGCGCGCATCGCGTCGCGGCGCAGCTGCGCGCCGGCACCGTCTGGATCAACGGCTACAAATCCATCTCCGTTGCGGTGCCGTTCGGCGGCTATGGCGGGAGCGGCCATGGTCGGTCCTCGGGTCACGAGGCGTTGATGGAACTGACCCAGACGAAGGCGGTGTGGCTGGATGCCGGGACGGCGCGCGCGGGCGGCTACTGAGGGCGGGTGTGATGCGCGCGCGGGGGTGATCATAAAAAAGACTGGCGATTTTCCCGCCGCCGGTTTGCCCGGATGCTTGCGCGCCGCCGGTGAGTGTGGCGAAGGTTGCGCGAAGTTCAGCCAGGAGCATCGAGCCATGCATCGTCGTGAAGTTCTGGTCGCCGCGGGTGCCCTCGCCTTGGCGCGCCCCGCCTTGGCCCAGGCGCCCAAGCTGCTGAAGTTCATTCCCCAGGCGGACCTCGCAGTCATCGACCCGGTCATGACCACAGCGTATGTCACGCGTCACCACGCCTACATGATCTACGACACGCTGTATGGCTTCGATGAGGAGTACAAGGCGCAACCGCAGATGGTGGAGGGCCACACCGTCGAGGATGGTGGCCGCCGCGTCACCATGAAGCTGCGCCCGGGTCTGCGCTTCCATGACAACACGCCGGTGCTCGCCAAGGACGCGGTCGCCTCGGTCAAGCGCTGGGCCGCGCGGGACGCGTTGGGCCAGGTGATGACCACGGTGCTGGAGGAGCTTTCCGCCCCCGACGACCAGACCATCCTGTTCAGCTTCCGCCGCCCCTTCCCGATGCTGTTCGAGGCGCTGGGCAAGCCTTCGACCCCGGTCTGCTTCGTGATGCCGGAGCGTATCGCGAACACCCCGCCCACGACCGCGATCACGGACATGATCGGCTCCGGCCCGTTCCGCATCCTCGCCGGTGAGCGGGTGCCTGGCGCGCGCGTGGTCTATGAGAAATTCGCCGGCTACGTGCCGCGGCCGGAAGGCACGCCGAGCTGGACGTCGGGGCCCAAGCGCGTCTTCCTCGACCGCGTCGAATGGCATGTGACGCCGGATGCGGCGACGGCGTCGGCCGCGCTGCAGAGCGGCGAGATGGATTGGTGGGAACAACCGACGGGTGACCTGCAGCCGGTGCTGCGGCGCAACCGCAACATCGTGTTGGAAATCCCCGACCCGACCGGGCTGCTGGGCATTGCGCGGTTCAACCACCTGCACCCGCCCTTCGACAAGCCGGCGGTTCGCCGCGCGCTGCTGGGCGCGGTGAACCAGTCTGATTTCATGACCGCGGTGATCGGCACGGATCGCAGCCTGTGGCGTGACAATGTGGGCTTCTTCCCGCCTGGCACGCCGATGGCCTCCGATGCGGGCCTTGGTGCACTGAGCGCGACGCCGGACATGGACAAGGTAAAGCGGGACCTTGCCGCAGCTGGCTACAATGGCGAGCGGGTGACCCTGATCGCGGCGTCCGATTTTCCATCGCTCAACGCGCTGGCGCAGGTGACGAATGACATGCTCCGCCGTGCGGGGATGAACGTCGAATATGTCTCGACCGACTGGGGCACCGTGGTGCAGCGCCGCGCTTCGCGCGAGGCGTCGTCGCGCGGCGGGTGGAACATGTTCTGCACCTTCTGGTCGGGCGTGGACATGTTCAACCCGGGCGTGCACCAAAGCTTGCGCGGGCACGGCCAGCAGGCCTGGTTCGGCTGGCCGACCATGCCGCGCATCGAGGAATTGCGCGTTGCCTGGTTCGATGCGCCGGACCTTGCTGCGCAGCAGGCCGTGGCACGCCAGATGCAGGAGGTTGCCTTCCAGGAGGCGCCCTACCTCCCGCTCGGCCAGTATTTCCAGGCGACCGCCTATCGCCGCGGCATCACCGGCGTCCTGAAGGGCCTTCCGATGTTCTGGAACGTGCAGAAAGCGTGAGCGCGTGTCTGCTGGTACCTGTCGATAAGATCCAAAGAACGGGGTCAGGGGGAGTTCCTTTCCCCGGCTCTTCGTCGGGAAAGGTTTTCGCATGAAGCGCCGTGATGTTCTGCTTGCCGGCAGTGCCGCCGCCTTGCCGCGTTTTGCCATAGCGCAGCCTGCGTCCAACCGCGTGCTCAAGATGGTCCCCCAGGCGAACCTCACCTCCCTGGACCCGGTCTGGACCACGGCGAACATCACCCGCAACCACGGCTACATGATCTACGACACGCTCTATGGCATGACCGCGGATTTCCGCGCCACGCCGCAGATGGCCGAGGGCCATGTGGTCGAGGAGGACGGCAAGCGCGTCACCATCACGCTGCGCCCGAATCTCCGCTTCCATGATGGCGAGCCGGTGCGCGCGGCCGATTGCGTCGCTTCCATCACGCGGTGGATGAAGCGCAGCCCGATCGGGCAGAAGCTTGAGACCTTCACCGACGCGGTGGAGGTGGTGGATGACCGGCGCATTCGCTTCCGCCTCAAGCAGGCCTTCCCGCTGCTGGTCAACGCGCTGGCGCAGGTGAGCAACTCACCGCCCTTCATCATGCCCGAGCGGATGGCGCGCACCGACCCCTTCACCCAGATCCGTGAGGCGATCGGGTCTGGCCCCTTCCGCTTCAAGGCGGATGAGTTCAATTCCGGCTCCGTCGTCGTCTATGAGAAGAACGCGGCCTATGTGCCCGCGCAGGGAGGCGAGCCTAGCCTGACCGCCGGCCCGAAGGTGCCGCATTTCGACCGTGTCGAATGGCAGATCATCACCGATGCCGCGACCGCGGCGGCGGCGTTGCAGACCGGCGAGGTGGATTGGTACGAGCAGCCGAACCCGGAATATCAAACCCTGCTCCGGCGCAACCGCGGCATCGTGATCGAGGAGATCGACCCGCTGCCGCTGATCGGCATCCTGCGCTTCAACCACCTGCACGCGCCGTTCAACGACAAGCGGATGCGCCAGGCCATCCTGCCCGCGATCAGCCAGACCGATTTCATGTCCGCGGTTGTCGGCCCCGACCCCGCCATCTACGACGACAAGGTGGGGATGTTCACGCCCGGTACGCCGCTGGCCAATGATGCGGGCCTTGCGCCGCTGCTGGGCGAGCGCAGCGTGGAGCGCGCCCGCGCCCTGATGCGGGAGGCGGGCTACACGAACCAGCCGATGCGCCTGATCGCCCCCACTGATATTCTTGCCCCTTCGGCGATGAGCCAGGTGGGTGCGGATCTGGTCCGCCGGCTGGGCTTCAACGCCGATACGATCTTCGCCGATTGGGGCACCGTGGTGACGCGCCGCGCGTCCCGCGAGCCGGTCGAGCGCGGTGGCTGGTCGATGCTGTTCACCTCCTTCTCGAGCTTCGATTTCCTCGACCCCTCGGCGCATTTCCCGCTGCGCGGCAACGGCGCGGGCGCCTGGGTGGGCTGGCCCTCCATCCCCCGCCTGGAGGAGCTGCGCGACGCCTGGTTCGTCGCGCCCGACCTCGATGGCCAGAAGCGTATCGCACGCGAAATGCAGACCATCGCGATGGATGAACTGCCCTATGTCCCGGTGGGTGCGTACAAGTCGTTGACGGCGCTGCGGCGCAACCTCACCGGCCGGGTCAAGGGCATGGCGTTGTTCTGGAATCTGAGGAGGACATGATGCAGCGCAGGACCATCCTCGCAGGGGCCGCAGCGGCGGCGGCCCTGCCGCTGCCCGCCTTCTCCCAGGGTGCGGTCGCGCGCACCATCCGGGTGATCCCGCAGGCGAACCTCACCTCGGTGGATCCGGTCTGGACCACGGCGGTGGTCACGCGCAACCACGCCTTCATGATCTACGACCAGATCTGCGCGCAGGACGCCGCGGGCATGATCCGGCCGCAGATGGCCGAGGGCTGGGTGCTCGGCGATGATCGGCTGAGCCTGACCTTCACGCTGCGGGACGGCCTCGCCTTCCATGATGGGGAGCGGGTGACTTCGAAGGATGTGGTCGCCTCGATCAAGCGCTGGGCGCGGCGCGATCCCTTCATGCAGGTGCTGTGGCCGAGCGTCGCCGATGTGGAGGCGATGGATGACCGGCGCTTCCGTTTCCGGCTGCACCGCCCCGTGGCGCTGCTGCTCGAAGCGCTCGGCCAGACGCAGTTTCCCTGCTTCGTCATGCCCGAGCGGATCGCGGCGACCGATGCCTTCACGCAGATCCGTGACACGGTGGGTTCGGGGCCGTTCCGCTTCATCCCCGGCGAATGGAATCCCGGCCATCGACTGCTTCCGCACGCGGCACATAGCGCTCGTTCTTTGCCCACACGGCGCGCTGGCCGGGATTCCATTCGCCGGGGATGAAGCGGAACGGCCCCGAACCCACCGTGTCACGGATCTGCGTGAAGGCATCGGTCGCCGCG
>JBKJNV010000034.1:0-5307 GCA_046593435.1 Roseomonas sp. | reverse complement strand
CTGTCGCGTTTCGCCGTCCCGTCATCCGCGCTACCATGATGCACGAGAGGAGGGCCTGGCCATGAACGCAAGTGCCATCCCAGCCGCCCGCGCAGCCGCCGTGGCCGAGTGTCTCGGCCGCATCCGGTCCATCGTATCCACGCGCGGCGTCACGCCCGGCGCCCTTGATGCGATCGGGGCGGAGCTTATGGCGCTTGCGGCGCAGGCGGCGCTGTTCCCCGCTGGCCACTTTCCGGCCCCGCCCCCCGGGGTGCGCGGTGCGCACCGCACCGTGCTGAGCGAGGATGCGGACCAGCGGTTTTCGCTGGCACTCAATGTCCTCCGCCCCGGCATCGCGACGGAGCCGCATGAGCACGCGACCTGGCTCGCGATTGCCGCGATCGAGGGCCAGGAACTGAACCGCATCTACACCCGCCCCGCCACGGGCGGCGCGCTGCGCCTTGTCGACACAATCGTCGTGGAGCCCGGGCGCGGCCTGACGCTGATGCCCGATGCCATTCACGCCATCCGCATCCTGGGCGACCGCCCCGCGCGGCACCTTCACCTCTATGGCCGCGCACTCGAACGGCTCGGCCACCGTCGGGCCTTCGATGAGACGACCGGCGCCGAACACCCCATGACCAGCCCCATCACGGAGCCACGCCCATGACCCAACCCCGGCGCATTGCCCCCACCGCCCTGAAGGCCGCGCTCCAGGATGGCGCCGAGCTTGCCATCCTCGATGCGCGCGAGTTGGGCGAATTCGGCGCCGCGCACCTGTTCTGGGCGGTGCCTTGCCCGCTCTCGACGCGGGAGGCCACCGCCCGCGCGCTGCTGCCCCGCCGCGCCACGCGCGTTGTCTGCACCGATGGCGGGGAGGGCTATGCCGAGACGCTCGCCGCGTATCTGACCGGCATCGGGCATGGCGATGTTTCGGTGCTCAATGGCGGCACGCCGGCCTGGAAGGCGGCCGGGTTCGAGGTGTTCTCCGGCGTCCACGTCCCCTCGAAGGCCTTCGGCGAATGGGTCGAGCACCATTTCGAAACACCCTCGATCGACCCCGCCGAGCTCGCCGCCATGCTGGCCGCGAAGGCCGACATGGTCGTGCTCGACAGCCGGCCCATGGATGAGTTCCATAAGATGGCGATCCCCACCGGCGTTAATGTCCCCGGTGCGGAACTCGCCTACCGCGCGCGCGACCTCGCGCCGCGCCCGGAGACGACCATCGTGGTCAATTGCGCCGGGCGCACGCGATCCATCCTGGGGGCGGAATCGCTCCGCCAGGCGGGGCTGCCGAACAAGGTCGTCGCGTTGCGCAACGGCACGATGGGCTGGGAGCTTGCGGGCTTCACCTCCGAGCGCGGCCGCACCGCGCGCTACCCCGATGGCGCACCCACCCATCTGCATGAAGCCGATGCCGCCGCGCGCGCCTTCGCCGGGCGCCACGGCGTGAAGAGCTGCACGCGCGAGCAGGCCCTGGCCATGGCCGGTGACGCCTCGCGCACGACGCACCTGCTCGATGTGCGCGACCCGGCTGAATATGCCAATGGGCACCTGCTCGGCAGCCGCTCCGCCCCCGGCGGCCAGCTGGTGCAGGCGACCGACCAATGGGTCGCGGTGCGCGGTGCGCGGCTGGTGCTGATCTGCGACACCGGTGTTCGCTCCCGCATGACGGCCGCCTGGCTCCGCCTGCTCGGCGGCTGGGAGGTCTTTGTCTGCGAGGACGCGCTGGTTGGCCGGCTGGAGGAAGGGCAGGGGCGCATCGCCATCCCCGAGGCCGATGCGCTGAAGCCCGGAACCCTTACACCGCCTGAACTCGCCGTGCTGCTGGCCGAGGGTGGTGCGCAGGTGATCCAGCTCTCCCGCTCCATTGCCTTCCGCGAGGGGCACATCCCCAACGCGCATTGGGGCATTCGCGGTCGTTTGGCGAAGCTGGTCCCGGCATTGTCGCTGGACCGGCGCGTGGTGATCGCTGCCGACCAGGATTGGGTCGCGCGCCTTGCCGCGGCGGAATTGCAGGCGCTGGTGCCCATCCCCGTGCGGGTGCTGGCCGGCGGCGCCGCGGCCTGGCGCGCGGCCGGCTTCCCGTTGCTCGCGGACCGCTTCACCCCGGCGGACGAGGACTGTGCCGATTGGTACCTGCGCGCCTATGACCGCAATTCCGGCCAGGAGGCCGCGATGCGCGAATACCTCGCCTGGGAAATCGACCTGGTGCAAGCAATCGAGCGCGACGGCGATGCGCGGTTTGGCGCATGGCCTTGATCGGCGTGGCGTGCCTGCGGCAATCGCGTTGAACACCCTGTACGGGCTGTCTGGCCTGAGCCTGCGCGCCGCCGGCCCCGAAGCCGAGGACGCCGACGCGATCCTGCACCACGCGACGGAGCTGCTGGCGGCGGGGCCCGATGAGCGTACGCTCGGCCTGCTCGAGGCTGCGGCGTGCCGCTTCCCCGACCATGCCGGGATCGCCACACGACTGGCCGATGCCCTGCAGCTGGCCGCTCGCTTGCCGGAGGCCGAGGCCGCCTATGCCCGCGCCCTGGCCCTGGACGCTGAGCAGTTCGACCCCTGGTTCGGGCTGGGGTGCTGCCTGCGCGCCCGTTTGGCCTATGGTGCGGCCGAGGCGGCGTTCGGCCAGGCGCTCCGCCTGAATCCTGCCCACCCGCAGGCCCTCGCCAATCTCGGGGAGGTGCTGTTCGAGACCGGCCGCGTGGATGCCGCCATCGCGCGCTACGGCGCCGCACTCGGCCTGGGCGATGGGGCGGTCGATGCGCTGGCGCGGCGCAATGTCGCGATCATGATCCCCGGCAGCCCCGCGGCGGGCAACGCAACGGTGCTGGCGGTGCGCCGCAGTTTCGCCGCCGGCCTGCCCCGGGCTGCCCGCCCCGCCGCCCCGGCGCGCGCGGGGCGCAAGCTGCGCGTCGCCTACATCTCCTCCTATTTCGGCGGTGCGCACTGGATGAAGCCGGTCTTCGCCGTCATCAACCGCCATGACCGCGCGCGCTTCGCGATCCACCTGATCGCCGATGGCGCCCTGCCCAGCGCCGAAGGCGGCTGGCGCGGCCATGCGGAGGACACGGTCTGGCGCGTGCGTGGCCTGGACAATGCCACCCTGGCCGCACGCATCGCCGAGGCCGGGATCGATGTGTTGATCGACCTCAACGGCTATTCCGTGCCCGACCGGCTGGGCTTGTTCGCGCGCCGCCCGGCGCCCGTTCAGCTCGGCTGGTTCAACATGTTCGCGACCACCGGGACGGATGCCTTCGACGCGCTGATTGGCGACGCGGCAGTGCTGCCGGCAGCGGAGGAGCGCTTCTACAGCGAGCGCATCCTGCGCGTCCCGGGCTCCTACCTCGCCTTCGAGGTCGCCTATCCGGTGCCCGATGTGGAGCCGCCGCCTTCGCTCTCGGCAGGGGCCATTACCTTCGGTTCGCTCTGCTCGGCGATCAAGCTGACCGACCCCGTGATCGCCGCCTGGGGCCGGATCCTGCGCGGCGCGCCGCAAGCGCGCCTGCTCCTGCGCCATGGCACGCTGGAGGATGCCTCGAACCAGGATCTGCTGCGGGCTCGCTTCGCGCAGCAAGGCGTGGACCCTGCGCGCCTTACGCTGGAAGGCCGCGCGCCGCACCTTGATTTCCTCGCGACCTATGCGCGCGTCGACATCGCGCTGGACACCTTCCCCTACAATGGCGGGACAACGACGACCGAGGCGCTGTGGCAGGGCGTGCCGGTGCTGAGCTTCAACGGCGATCGCTGGGCCTCGCGCACCAGCCGTTCGCTGCTGCTGGCGGCCGGCCTGGGCGACTGGGTGGCCGATGACCTCGACGGTTATGTGGACCGCGCCATCGCACTCGCACGGGACCCCGCGACGCCCGACCGCCTCGCCGCACTACGCCAGACAATGCGCGAGAGGCTCCGCGCAAGTCAGGTTTGCGATACTGCGGGGCTCTGCACCGCGCTCGAAGACATCTATGAGGCCGAGTTCGCCGCGCGCCACGCGGCCGCGCCGGGCTGATGCGCGCCCTCGCGCGACCCGTCGGCGCGGCGGTCGGACGAGGGCTTGGCTGGTTGATCGATACGCTGCTTCCTCCCAGGTGCCTGACCTGCGAGGCGCCGGTCACCACGCAGGGCACCCAATGCGCGGCATGCTTTTCGGGGCTGTCCTTCGTGACCGCACCGCTGTGTCAGCGCTGCGGCATCCCCTTCGCCCAACCCGGCGTCGAAATTTGCCCCGCCTGCATTGCGGCACCGCCGCTCTTCGCCATGGCGCGCGCGGCGCTGCGCTATGATGACGGCGCCCGCCGGCTGATCCTGCCACTGAAGCATGGCGGACGCAGCGAGTTGGCCCTGCCGCTCGCGCGCCACATGCTGCGCGCCGGGCGCAGCCTGCTCGATCTCGCGGACCTGCTCGTGCCGGTCCCCCCCCACCGGTGGCGCCTGCTGGCGCGGCGCTACGACCAGGCGGGGCTGCTGGCGCAGCACCTTGCGCGGCTCGCCCGCAAGCGATGGGCGCCGCAGGGCCTGCGCCGCATCCGGCGCACCCCCGCGCTCGGTCCGCACGGCGCGGCCGAGCGCGCCCGGCTGGTGGAGGGAGCCTTTGCCGCCTCCCGCCGGGTCGCGGGGCAGCATGTGCTTCTGATCGATGACGTGATGACCTCGGGGGCCACGGCCAATGCCTGCGCCACCGCGCTGCTCGCGGCCGGGGCGGCCAGCGTCACTTTGCTCGCCGCCGCCCGGGTGCCGGACCCCCGACTTGAGGGGGCTTGACCGGCGCGCCCGATCGGCCAATTTCCGTCACATGCCTGACATCGAAATCTACACGCAGTATTTCTGCCCGTATTGCGACCGCGCCAAGGCGCTGTTGACCAAGAAGGGCGTGGCCTTCCGCGAGGTCGACGCGCCCGCCGGCTCTCCGGCACGGGATCAGGCGCGCATCCGCTCCGGCGGCCGCAGCTCGGTGCCGCAAATCTTCATCGACGGAAAGCACGTCGGCGGTTGCGACGACCTTGTGGCACTTGATCGCGCGGCAAAACTCGACCCGATTCTCGCCGCATGATCCACTACACGCTCCGCTGCACCGCGCCGGTGCATGGCACCAAAGCGCATGAATTCGAGGGCTGGTTCAAGGATTCCGCGGCATTTGAGAAGCTGCTGGCGGCGAAGATGGTGGAATGCCCCGCTTGTGGCGACACCGGCGCCGACCGCGCCCTGATGGCGCCGGCCATTCCGAAAAAGGGCCGCAGCCGCACCGCCAAGCCCGAAAACGAACCGAAAACGGCCGTTCCTCCTGCGCTGCCGCCGGCCGGACAGCCGCCCGGCCAGCCCTCCGCG
>JBKJNV010000683.1:0-2816 GCA_046593435.1 Roseomonas sp. | reverse complement strand
CCCGCCAGGAGCCTAGAGGCCCCTGGCGGGGGTCGAGGGGGCGGAGCCCCCCGCCTTGCTCGGCGTCATCCTCGCCGGTGGTCTTGCCCGCCGGATGGGTGGCGGGGACAAGCCGCTGCGCATGTTGGGCGGGCGGCCGATGCTGGCGCATGTGATCGAGCGGTTGCGGCCGCAGGTGGCTGGGCTGGTGATCAACGCGAATGGCGATCCGGCGCGGTTTGCGGGGTTCGGCGTGCCGGTGGTGGCGGATGACGTGCCGGACCATCCGGGACCTTTGGCGGGGATTCTGGCGGGGCTGGCCTGGGCGGCGCGCGCGGGGTTTTCCGCCGTGGTGACGGTTCCAGGGGACAGTCCCTTCGTGCCAGAGGATCTGGTGGTGCGGCTGGTGGCAGCGGGGCCATTGGCGTGTGCGCGTTCGGGCGGGTTCGCGCATCCGCCGGTGGGCGTTTGGCCGGTGGCGCTGGCTGAGGATCTGCGGGCAGCGGTGCTGGCGGGTGAGCGGAAGATCGACCGGTGGACGGCACGCCATGGGGTGGTTGAGGTGACTTGGGATGATGCCGGTGGCGATCCCTTTTTCAACGCCAATACGCCCGAGGAGTTGGCCGAAGCCGAAAAGGCCTTGCTGCGGCGGACAGGGACGATCATATCGACGTGAATAATGGAGCAGGCGCAATGAAGGCCGTTGTGAGTGGGATTGTCGTCGCCGTGGTGCTGGCGGTCGGTGCGGCCTACGTGATGGACACGAAGTTCCAGCGTTCGGCCGAGACGGCGTTCCAGACGCAGGGTGTTCGGCTGTAGGGCTCGGTTTTGCCGCGTCGCGCCACGGGCGCGACGCTTCAGGTTTGAGCGCCACAGGCGCGCCTTTCCAAGTCTGAGCGCGTGGCCATGCCACTTGCGGGACGCGCATCGGCGCGCCCCGCCGAGACGCTGCGCGTGGCGCCGCCTGCAAAGTCGCTGCGCGGCTCAACGCCTGTTCGGCGCACCGCGCGCACGTCGCCGCGAGATGAGCAACAAATCATTGCCTGGGCTGCCACTGCGATTGGGGCGCACCATCTCACCATTCGGGCGATATGCGGCGTGGTTGTCGCGCGAGCGGAGCAAATGGCGATGAGGGATCTCAATCGGCTGGGCTTGGTGCTTCTCCCGCTTGTGCTGAGCGC
This sequence comes from Roseomonas sp., assembly GCA_046593435.1. Lineage (GTDB taxonomy): Bacteria > Pseudomonadota > Alphaproteobacteria > Acetobacterales > Acetobacteraceae > Plastoroseomonas. The sequence goes on along the minus strand of JBKJNV010000683.1, from coordinate 1,656 downwards.
TTGCGCCGTGGTTCGCCCCGGCGGCCCCAGCGTGCTGGCGCTTCCTTCCGAAGGCCGCGACCTGGCCAACTTCAACGCGCAGGAGGCGAATTGCCGCGGGTACGCGGATGCTCAGATCGGCCCGGTGGATGCCGTCCGTGCCACCGATAACGCGGTGGGCACGGCGGTGGTCGGGGCTGCCATCGGCGCGGTCGCGGGTGCGCTGATCGGCTCGGCGAGCGGCAATGTGGGTGCGGGAGCGGCGATCGGGGCGGGGACTGGGCTGGCGGCGGGGTCGTTGGTGGGTGCGGGCGGGGCGCAGGCCTCCTCGGCGGATCTCCAGGGGCGGTATGACGCGGCCTACATCCAGTGCATCACGGCGTCCGGCAACACGGTGGCCTTGCCGCAGGCGCCGGTCTACCCGGCCTACTCTTATCCCTATGCGTATGCGCAGCCCTATCCCTATTTCGGCCCGGTCGTGCCTTCGGTTCAGCTGCGCTTCGGCGGTCCGGGCTATTATGGCCCGCGGTATTATGGCCCGAGCTATTATGGCCCGCGCGACCGCTATTACGGGCGGCCTGGGTATTACCGGGGCGGTCCGCGCTACTGGTAGACCGGCGTCGCCTACCCGAAGAGGGTGGCGAAGGGCAGCACGCGCAGCCGGTCGCCGGGGGCGACGGCGGTGACGGCCTCGGGCAATTCCGCGAAGGCGTCCGATTGCGTCAGGGATGAGAGCAGCCCGGCACCCTCGCGGGGGAATTTGCGCGCCGTGGGCAGGCCGTCCGCGGCGTCGGCCAGCGTGACGCGCACGTATTCGCGCCGCCCGGCCTTCTTGCGGTAGGTGAAATCGGCGGTCGCGGCGAAGCGCGGAAGCGGCCGGGGCGTCGCACCTGCCAGGCGCAGGATCAGCGGGCGTGCGAGGTGCAGGAAGGTGATGACGGCGGCGACCGGATTGCCTGGCAGCCCGATCACGGGCGTGCCGGCGATGACGCCCATGGCGGCTGGGCGGCCGGGCTTGATGGCCAGGCGCCAGAAGACCAGCGCGCCGGCGGCCTCGATCGCGGCGCGGACGTGGTCTTCCTCGCCGGTGGATACGCCCCCGGTGGTCAGCAGCAGGTCATGCGATGCCGCGGCCTGGTGCAGGGCGCGGGCGGTGGTGGCGGGATCGTCGGGGAGGATGCCGAGGTCGGTGGGCAGCACGGGCAGGCTCGCCAGCATCGCGAGCAGGGTGAAGCGGTTGGAATCATGCGTCTGCGCCGGGCCGAGCGCCATGCCCGGGGCGGCGAGTTCATCCCCGGTCGAGAACACGCCCACGCGCGGGCGCGGCGTGACGCCCAGATGCGTGAGGCCGAGCGCGGCGGCAAGGCCGATGGCGGGCGCATCGAGGCGCCGGCCGGCGGGGAGTGCGAGGCCACCAAGCGCGACGTCCTCGCCGGCCGGGCGCGCATTGGCGCCGGGCTTGAGGCCGGCAGGGACCAGCACGGTGGCGTCGGTTGCCTGTGCGTCTTCCTGCATCACCACCGTGTCCGCGCCGGCCGGCATGGGGGCGCCGGTGAAGATGCGCATGGCCGCGCCGGGGGCCAGGGGCGCGCCGCTGCCGCCCGCGGCGATGCGCCCGGCCAGCGTAAGCGAGGTGCCACCGCCCGGGGTGAGGTCGGCATGGCGGAAGGCGTAGCC
>JBKJNV010000492.1:0-2694 GCA_046593435.1 Roseomonas sp. | reverse complement strand
TCGATGAAGGCGCGCTGCGCCGGCGTGATCTCGCCCAGTGCCACGCGCTGGCGGCCGGGTGCGAAGCGCGCGAAGCGGTTGACCATCTCCGTGGTGGGTGCCGCGGGCTGCGGAGCGACGGCGCGCGCGGTCTCGACCGGCAGCGCATTTTTGGCGACCGGCTGTGGCCCAGCCCCGCCGATGCCACGGAGCGCGTCGAGCTGCGCCTGCATGAGCCGGCCCATGGCGGTCAGCTGGTCCTGCATCAGCGCCGCGACCTGCGTGTCGCCGCCAGAGGCGGAAGGCACGGCTTGCGCCAGGGTCGGCCGTGTGGCGGTGGCGGTGGCGGCGACCGGCGCCGGGGCGGGCGCAGGTGCGGCCATCGCGGGTTCCGGCAGCGCCACGGCGATGTGCGCGCCCAAGGCGGCAAGGTTGCACAACTCGCCGCTCAACTGGCGGAAGCTCAAGGGTATGCCGAAGCGCTTGCGGAGTTGCTGCGCCAACTGTGTCAGCAGCAGCGAGTCATACCCAAGTTCCAAAAAGCTGGTCTCGGCATCGCCGGCGGCGATGGTGTCCCCCGACAGCGATTCGATGGTGGCGATGACGCCCGTACGGGCGGTCGTGAGGCGCTGGTCCAGCATGGGGGTCTCGGGTGAGAGCGGGGTGAGGGGGATTGCAGCGGCAGCAGCCCGCGAAACGGCGGGCGCCTCGATCCAGTGGCGGGATCGTTCGAACGGCGTGGGCGGCAGCGCGACGCGACGCGCGCCAGCAATGTCAGGCCAGGCGATCGCGGCACCCCCGACCCAGAGCTGGGCGAGCGCCTGCGCCATCGTGTCGTGCGGCGAGGCATCCTCGCCCGCTTCCGGCAGGGACGCAGCCACCACCGGCTTGCCTCCGGCCCGCCGCGCCAGCGTGGCCAAGGTGCGGCCCGGCCCGACTTCCAGGAGTGCGGCCTCCGGCATGCGGGCGCGCAGTGTTGCCAGCGCATCGGCAAAGCGCACCGGCGCGCGGGCATGCTGCGCCCAGAATTCCGGATCCTGGCATTCGGCATCGCCGACCCAGTAGCCGGTCAGCGTCGAGACATAAGGAATGGCGGGCGACGCGAAGCGCATCCCCGCGGTGATGCGGCGCATCGCCGGCAGGATCGGGTCCATCATCGGCGAGTGGAAGGCATGCGAGGTGTGCAGCGGCCGGCAGCCGATCTCGCGCGCGTCCAACGCGCGCTGCAAGGCGGCGATCGCGTCGTGCGGGCCGGCAGCGACACAGAGCGCCGGGCCATTGACGGCGGCGAGCGCGACCTCGCCACGCAGCAGCGGTGCCAGGTCGGCCTCGGGCAGCCGCACCGCGAGCATTGCGCCGCCGGGAAGCGCGGCCATCAGGCGGCCGCGTTCGGCCACCAGGTGGATAGCGTCCTCCAGCGCGATGACGCCGGCCAGCGTCGCCGCGACCAGCTCACCGATGCTATGGCCGATCATGGCCGCCGGCATCACGCCGCGGTGCATCCAGAGCCGCGCAAGCGCGTATTCCACCGCGAAGATCGCTGGCTGCGCGAGATAGGTGTCGCGAATGGCCTCGGCGTTGCGCGGCGATGCGCCGTACAGCGCCTCGATCAGGTCGACACCGCCGGCGCGGCGCAGGGCGCCGGCGCACGCCTGGATGGCGGCACGGAAGACGGGTTCATCGCGGTACAGCGCGCCGGCCATTGCCGGGTACTGCGCGCCCTGTCCGGGAAAGAGGAACACCACAGGCCGGGGCGCGGCGGCAGCCTCGCCCGTCGCGGCATCGGGTGCACCAAGCCGCGTGGCGGCCTCTGCCGCGGACGACGCGACGATGGCAGCGCGGTGGGAAAAATCGCGCCGGCCCGTGCGCAACGTATGCGCCACATCCGGGAGCGCCGCCGCATCGAGCGCACGCAGACAGGCCGCGAGCGCAGCGCGCGCCGTGGCAAGTCCCGCGGCGGAGCGTGCCGAGAGCGTGAGGATTTCGGGGCCGGTCGCGGCTGCCGGTCGCACCGCCGGCTCCGGCGCCTGTTCCAGGCAGAGATGCGCGTTGGTGCCGCCGATACCGAGCGCCGTGACGCCGGCACGGCGCGGCCCCTCGATCCTGGGCCACGCGATCGCGGCGGCATTGACGAAGAAGGGACTGCTTTCGAGTGCGAGCTCCGCATTCGGCTGCACGAAATGCGCCGTGCCGGGGATGATCCCGGTCTGGACGGCCAGCGCCGCCTTGATCAGGCCCGCCACACCTGCGGCCGCGTCCATATGCCCGACATTGCCCTTGTGCGACCCGATGGCGCAGAAGCCCACATCCTGCGTCCCCGCGCGGAAGGCGCGCGTGAGGCCCGCGATCTCGATCGGGTCACCAAGCGGCGTCGCGGTACCATGGCATTCGACGAAGCCGACGCTGCGCGGATCAAAGCCGGCGATAGCCTGCGCGGTCATCACCAGCTCCGCCTGCGGGCCGACCGAGGGGGCGGTGAAGCCGACCTTCTCGGCGCCGTCATTGTTCACCGCATGGCCCTTGATGACGGCATAGACATGGTCGCCATCGGCCACCGCGTCGGCCAGGCGCTTGAGCAGCACAACGCCGGCGCCGGCACTGAACACGGTGCCGTTCGCGGCCGCGTCGAAGGGCCGGCAGACGCCGTCGGGCGCGCACATCGCACCATCCTCGGCCAGGTAGCCGCGGCGCTGGGGGAAGGTGATGGAGACACCG
>JBKJNV010000267.1:0-6763 GCA_046593435.1 Roseomonas sp. | reverse complement strand
ACCCGAGGACCGATCTGCATGAGCGCCACCGAACCCTCCCTGATCGCCGAACGGACAGGGCCGCTGGCGCGCCTGACGATGAACCGCCCGCGCGCGCTCAACGCGCTCGACCAGGGCATGATCGACGCCTTCGCGGACGCCATCGCAGACTGGCGCAAGGATGCCTCGGTGCGCGCGATCCTGCTCGAAGGGGCGGGCGGGCGCGCCTTCTGCGCCGGCGGCGACGTCCGCGCCGTCCGCGCCGCCGCCGTCGCGGGCGATGCGGCCACCGTGGAGCGCTTCTTCGCCTCCGAATACGCGGTGAACCAGGCCATCGCGGATCTCCAAAAACCCTGGATCAGCCTGATCGACGGCGTCTGCATGGGTGGCGGGATCGGCGTCTCCGTCCATGGCAGCCACCGCATCGTGACCGAGCACGCGATGCTGGCGATGCCCGAGACTGCCATTGCCCTGTTCCCCGATGTCGGCACCAGTTTTTGTTTGCCCCGCCTCCCCCGGAATCTGGGGCTTTATCTGGCGCTCACCGGCGCGCGCCTGACCGGCGCCGATGCCGTGCATGCCGGGCTTGCCACGCATTATGTCCCGCGCGACCGGCTCGACGCGCTGCGCGCGGCACTTGCCACCGGCGATGCCGGCGCGGTTGCGCGCCACGCCGCCGAACCGCCGCCGCCCTCCTACGCTGGCCATGCGGAAGCCATCGACGCCTGCTTCGGCGCCGGCTCGATCCCCGCGATCCTCGCAGCCCTTGAGGCCGAGCCCTCCGAATGGGCGGCGGCACAGGTCAAGGCGCTGCGCCACGCCTCGCCCACCTCCCTGTTCGTGACGCACGCGCTGCTCGCCCGCGGCGGGCGGCAATCCCTGCCCGCGTGCCTGGCCACCGAACTTGCCCTGACGCGCGTGGTGGTGAACCAGCACCCCGATTTCCGCGAGGGCGTGCGCGCCGTGCTGGTGGACAAGGACAACGCGCCGCGCTGGACCCCCCACCGCATCGAAGATGTCGATCCCCGCACCATCGCGGCCATGTTCGAATGACCTACCCGGCCGCACAGGAGCACGCCCCATGACCGAATACTGGCGCCATTCCGCCACCCAGATCGCAGCCCTGGTGCGCAGCCGGCAACTCTCCGCGACCGAGGTCGCGCGCGACGCGCTCGCGCGGCTCGACGCCGTGAACCCCGCACTCAACGCCGTCGTCGAACATCGGCCCGAGGATGTGCTGGCCCAGGCCGGCGCGATCGATGCGCGCATCGCGCGCGGCGAGGATGTCGGCCCTATGGCCGGCGTGCCGACCACCATCAAGGTCAATACCGACCAGGAAGGCTACGCCACCACCAACGGGCTGCGGCTGCAGAAGGGGCTTGTGGCCAAGCAGGACAATCCGGTGGTGAGCAATCTGCGCCGCGCGGGTGCCGTGCTGCTCGGCCGCACCAACACGCCCGCCTTTTCGCTGCGCTGGTTCACGCGCAATTCGCTGCATGGCCACACGAAGAACCCGCGCGATGCCTCCATCACGCCCGGCGGTTCCTCGGGCGGTGCGGCGTCGGCCGTCACCGCCGGGATCGGCGCCGTGGCACACGGCACGGATATCGGCGGCTCCATCCGCTACCCCGCCTATGCCTGCGGCGTGCATGGGCTGCGGCCCACGCTCGGGCGCATCCCCGCCTGGAACGCGTCGGGGCCTGAACGCCAGGTGGGCGCGCAGTTGATGGCCGTATCCGGGCCCATCGCACGCTCCATCGGCGATGTGGCCCTGGCCTATGACGCGATGCGCGCGCGCGACATCCGCGACCCCTGGTGGGTGGATGCCGCCCATCACGGCCCGGCGGCACCCAAGCGCGCGGCACTCTGCCTCGCCCCCGACGGCCTTGTGGTCGAGCCGGCCGTGCAGGATGCGCTGCGTGATGCCGGCCGCCGGCTTGAAGCCGCCGGCTGGATCGTGGAGGAGACGAACACGCCGCCGCTGCGCCGCCCTGCCGCCCTGCAGGCCATGCTCTGGCTCGCGGAATCGCGCCGCGGCTTGAACACGGCACTCGTCGATGAGGGCGATCCGGACGCGCAATTCGTCTTCGCGCAAATGGAGGCGCTCTGCACGCCCCCGGACATGCACGACTTCATGGATGGCCTGCAGGCGCGCGCCGGCTTCATCCGCCAATGGATGGAATTCTTCGAGCGCTTCCCGGTCGCCATCACGCCCGTCTCGGCCGAACTGCCCTTCCGCGACCTTGAGGATGTCGAAAGCCCGGAAGCCTTCCGCCGGATCATCGAGGCCCAGCTCACCCAGGTGGGGCTGCCGCTGATGGGCTTGCCTGGCCTCACGGTGAGCACGGGGCTGGTGGGCACGGTGCCGGTCGGCGTGCAGCTTCTGGCCGGGCGCTACCGCGAAGACCTGCTGCTCGCGGCCGGATACGCGATCGAGGCCGGTGGCGCGCCGGAAGCGCCCATCGATCCGCGGTAGCCTGTTGCACATGCGCGACGCTGTCCCTAGCCTTGCGCCACATCAACAGGGGTGAAGCCTTTGAACCGACGGAAACTCGGCCTGGTCGCAGCGGTGTTCGGCGCAATGTCGCTCGGCGCCTGCACGGTCGCTCCGGTGGGCCAGTTGCAACCCGTCGGCCCGTCCCTGGTCGCGCCAGACGTGCTGCGAACGGGGTGCGACACGCGCTTCACCCTGGTCAACCAATCCGGCGTTGCCATCCGCGAATTCTATTTCACCCCCCGCTCGCTGCAGGGCTTCGGCGCGGATCGCCTCGGGCGGCGGATGGTCGCGCCAGGTCAGTCCGTGGACTTCGTCGCCGGCCAGCCGGGCCGCCATGATTTCCGCATCGTCATGGCCGATGGCTATCGCACGCATCGCATGGGCGCGGATGTGTGCGGCATGACACGGCTGGTGATGAACCACCGGACCCTCTCGGCACAATAGGCGCGCGGCGGCGCAATCGGATTGCGCCGCCGCGGCGCGAACATTACGATGGCGATGCAGCAACATAGGAACGCGTCCATGCATCGTTGCCAGATTTTCACAGCCGCGCTCGCGGTCCTCGGCAGCGTCGGCCTTGCCGGCTGCGTCGCGCCCCAGCCGACGATCGGCCAAGCTGCGCAATTCGTGCAGCCGGTGGTCGTGCAGCCGCAGCGGCAGGTCTGCGATACGCGATTCCAGGTGGTGAACCAATCCGGCCTCACCGTGCGCGAATTCTATTTCAGCCACTCCTCGCTGAGCAGCTTCGGCACAGACCAGCTTGGCCAGCGGGTCCTGCAGCCGGGCCAGGCCATGACCTTCGTCGCCGCCAATCCCGGCAATTACGATTTCCGCGCGGTGTGGGTGAACAACCGCCGTGCGGACCTCATGCGGGTGAATGTCTGCCAGGCAAGCCGCATCGCCATCACCAACCGCGGCATGGTGGCGCAGTAGAAGCCCGCCCCGCCTTGGTCGCGGCAGGCGATGATCGGACGGTGGCATTCATGCCCCCGCTGCTGCGCCTCTCGGTCGTGATCGTCACCTACCGCAGCGCCGGCGTCATTGCCGAGGCGCTGCGCGCGCTGCCCGAGGCAGCCGAGATCATCATCGTCGACAATGCGAGCCCGGACGCCACGGTGGCCACGGCGCGCGCGGCGCGGCCCGGCGCGGTCATTCTCGCACTGCCGGAAAACCGTGGCTTCGGCGCCGGCTGCAATGCGGGCATCGCGGCGGCCACGCGGGAACTGGTGCTGCTGCTCAACCCCGATGGCCGCATCGCCACCAGGGCGCTGGGCACGCTGATTGCCGCCGCCGACGCCTTCCCCGACGCGGCGATACTGGCACCTTCGCTGCTTGATGATGACAACCGGCCGGTGCGCTCCTGGGATGCCGGGCAGGTGCGGCGCCGGCTGCTGAACCGCGACCGGCGGGCCGAACCCTGGCCATCGGGGCCCTTCTGCGCCGATTTCGTCTCCGGCGCCTGCATGCTGCTGCGCCGCGCCGACGGGTTGCGCTTCGACGAGGGGTTTTTCCTCTACTACGAAGATGACGACCTCTGCGCCTCCGCACGCGCCATGGGCCGCTCGATCATCGTGGTGCCGGCGGCGCGCGCGGGACATGCCGGGGGGCGTTCATCCGCACCATCGCGCCGCGTGGCCTGGCGCAAGGCGCATCACATGGCCTGGTCGCGGCAGCGCTACCTCGCCAAGCATGGCGGACACCCCGATGCGATGGAGCGGCTGCGCCACCACGCGGGCAAGGCGGTTGGCCATGCGCTGACGCTGCGCGGCGGGCGCGTCTGGACCGATCTGGCGGGCTTCTGCGGCACGCTGGCCTGGCTGCGTGGGCGGCGCTAAAACAGGCCGATGGATTTCATCCACCTCACCGACCCGCACATCACCCCGCCCGACGAATCGCTGCTGGGCCAGGATACCAATGCGCGCTTTGCCGCCGCCATCGCCGCCATCGCGCGCGACGCCGTGGAGACACCCTTCGCCTTCGCGATCATCACCGGCGACCTGGTCCGCGACGGGGAACCCGCCGCCTATGCCGAGCTGGCCCGGATGCTCGCTGCCCTGCCCTGCCCGGTACACCTGATGCTCGGCAATCATGATGACCGCGCCGCCTTCGTCGCCGCCTTCCCCGCCGTGGCACCAGACGCCAATGGCTTCCGGCAGGAAGCCTTCGCCACCCCGGCCGGGCGCTGCATCCTGCTCGACACGCTCACCCCCGGCGCGGCGGGCGGCACGCTGTGCGCCGCGCGGCTCGGCTGGCTGGCCGACCGGCTGGCCGAGGATGCCGGGCCGGTGCTGCTGTTCCTGCACCACCCGCCGATGCCCATCGGCATCGCGGGGATGGACGCCATCCGGCTGCACGACGATGCGGCGCTATGGGCGGTGCTCGCGCCGCACCGCGCCCGCATCCGGCACATCTTCCACGGCCATACGCACCGGGCGCTGGCGGGAAGCTGGCAGGGTGTGCCCACCTCCTCCCTGCGCGGGACGGCGTTCGAGGTGAAGTTCGCCTCCGGGAAGCCGGCCATCGAACGCGCGGCCCCCATCGAATACGCGATGGTCCGCTGCACGCGCGAGGCCATAACCGTGAACCTCGCCGCCGCACCCCCGCTGGCGTGATCCGCCGCCTCGGGGCATTCTGGGGGCAATAATCACCGGGGAACCGACCATGACCATCGCCCGCCGCGCAGCCCTCGCGCTGCCCTTCCTTGCCGCGCCCGCCATCGGGCGCGCGCAATCCACCTGGCGTCCGACGCAGCCGGTGCGCATCGTGGTGCCCGCCGCACCCGCCGGCACCTCCGACATCGCCGGCCGCCTGGTGGCCGCCCATCTCCAGCAGGCCTGGGGCGTGAACGCTGTGGTGGAAAACCGCTCCGGCGCGGGCGGGATCATCGGCACGCAGGAGGTGCTGCGTGCGCCGCATGACGGCCACACCATCCTGTCGGGCAATATCGGCCCGCAATCCATCGCCTATTCCCTGTTCCGCAACCTGCCCTTCCGCCCCGAACAGATGCAGCCCGTGGCCGGCGTGATGAAAGGGCCGAACGTGCTGGTCGTGCACCCCTCCGTCCCGGCGCAGACGCTGCCGGAGCTGGTGGCCCACCTCAAGCGCAATCCCGGGCGCCTGAGCTACGGCTCGCCCGGCGTGGGGCAAAGCCCGCACCTCACCGGCGTGTGGTTCAACCAGGCGACGGGAACCGAGGCGATCCACGTCCCCTATCGCGGCGCAGGGCCCGCGATGATCGAGCTGGTGGCCGGCAACATCCAGTACATGTGGGACAACCTCTCGAGCGGCATCCAGCAGGTGCGTGCGGGCACGGTCCGCGCATTGGCCGTGAGCAGCGCCGAACGCAGCGCGGGGCTGCCCGATGTGCCCGCCGCGCGCGAGACCATGCCGGAGCTCGCGCAGTTCGACGTGAACACCTGGTTCGGCATGTTCTACGCGGCCGGCGTGCCGGCCGGCGCCACGCAGGCGTTGAACGAGGCGATGCGCGCGATGGACGCGACGGATGCCATGAAGGCGCGGCTGGTGCAGATGGGCGGCGTATCGCTCTACAGCTCGGTGCCCGACTTCACCGCCTTCGTGCAGGCCGAGATTGTGAAGTGGCGCACCGTGATCCAGCGCGAGGGGCTGCAACTCGACGTGACCTGAGCAACCGGGTATCGCGGAGAGATGTCCTTGTGGCTCGCCGCGACGCTGCTGGCAGCGTTCTTCCAGACCTGGCGCACGGCGCTGCAACAGCGCCTGCGGGGTCAGCTTTCGGTCAATGGCGCGGGCGTGGTGCGCTACCTCTACGGCGTGCCAGTGGGGTTCGCCATCCTGGGCCTGTATCTCACGGTGATCGGCGGCGCGCTGTCTACGCCCACATTGTGGTTCCTGCTCTATTGCGCGGCGGGCGGCCTGCTGCAGATCCTGGGCACCAATCTGCTCATCATGGCGTTCGGCTTCCGCGGCTTCGCGGTGGGGACCGCCTATGCCAAGACCGAGGCGGTGCAGGGCGCGGTGCTCGCGCTGATTTTGCTGGGCGAATTGCTCTCCCCAACCTCCTGGCTGGGCATCGCCGTCTGCGTCGGCGGCACGCTGTATCTCTCGCTGGCCGGGCGCGTCAGCAGCCTCGGCGAAGCGTTGCGCGCGACGGTGCAACCCGCGGCGCTGTGCGGGCTGGCTGCCGGATTTTGCTTCGCGCTCACCTCGGTCGCGATCAAGGCGGCCGTGCAGTCCCTGGAGGGTCCCGACATCGTCCTGCGCGCGATCGAGACGTTGGTCTTCACCAATGCGATGCAGACGGTGATG
>JBKJNV010000231.1:0-4128 GCA_046593435.1 Roseomonas sp. | reverse complement strand
CGACGTCTGAGTGCATGTAGCGCACCCGCAACCCCGCCTCTGGCATGAACTCGGTGAGGTCCTCGGCCATCCGCTTGGTTAGCGTGGTGACGAGCGTGCGAAAGCCCATCGCTGCGGTCTTGCGACATTCCTCGATACAGTCCTGGACCTGGTCCTCGACCGGCTTGATCTGCACTGGCGGGTCGATCAGCCCGGTCGGGCGGATCACCTGTTCGATGAAGGCGCCACCGGTGCGCTCCATCTCCCACGGTCCGGGCGTGGCGCTGACGAAGACGGTGTCGGGGCGATAGGCCTCCCACTCCTCGAACTTCAGCGGGCGGTTGTCCGTGCATGACGGCAGCCGGAAGCCGAACTCGTTCAGCACGGTCTTGCGCGCATAGTCGCCCCGATACATGCCGCCGATCTGCGGCACGGTGACGTGGCTCTCATCGACGACCAGCAGTGCGTTCTCCGGCAGGTATTCGAACAGCGTCGGCGGCGGCTCGCCTGGCTTGCGCCCCGTCAGGTAGCGCGAATAATTCTCGATCCCCTTGCACACGCCGGTGGTCTCAAGCATCTCGATATCGAAGGTGGTGCGCTGGTCCAGCCGCTGCGCTTCGAGCAGCCGCCCGGCGGCGGTCAGCTCCTCCAGCCGCGCCTTCAACTCAACCTTGATGTCCTTGATCGCCTGCTGCAGCGTCGGGCGCGGCGTCACGTAGTGGCTGTTCGCGTAGATGCTCACGCGATCCAGCTCGCCGAGGATCTCGCCGGTCAGCGGGTCGAACTCGCGAATCGCCTCGATCTCGTCGCCGAACAGCGACACGCGCCAGCCGCGATCTTCCAGGTGCGAAGGCCAGACATCCACCACCTCGCCGCGAATGCGGAAGGTGCCGCGCGCAAAGGCCGTGTCGTTGCGCCGATACTGCTGCTCGACCAGGCCTTTCACCAGCACATCACGCGCGATGCTTCCGCCGCGCTCCAGCTTCACCACCATCCGCCCATAGGTCTCGACCGAGCCGATGCCGTAGATGCAGGAAACGCTGGCGACGATGATCACATCATTGCGCTCGAGCAGCGCCTGCGTCGCCGAATGGCGCATGCGGTCGATCTGCTCGTTGATCTGCGAATCTTTTTCTATGTAGGTGTCGGTCCGCGGCACATAGGCCTCGGGCTGGAAGTAGTCGTAGTAACTCACGAAATATTCCACCGCATTGTCCGGGAAGAAGGACTTCATCTCCCCGTAAAGCTGCGCCGCCAGCGTCTTGTTCGGCGCGAGGATCAGGGTCGGGCGCTGCACCGCCTCGATGACCTTGGCCATGGTGAAGGTCTTGCCCGAACCCGTCACACCCAGCAGCACCTGGTCCCGCTCATGCGCCACGAGCCCCGCGATCAGGTCGCGGATCGCCGCCGGCTGGTCGCCATTCGGTTCGAACGGGGACACGACCGTGAGCCGCCGCTCCGGCGCCGGCGCCGGGCGCTTGGCGGGAAAGAAGGTCACCGGGGTCAGGATGTTCATGGGCGTGAAATTAGGGTGTCGTGCCCGCGGATCAAACCCCCAAGGCTTGGCGCGCGGCCCGGCGGGCGGCATGATCCGGAACCGAACAAAACCAGGGGATGCCACCATGCGCGCGCTGCTGTTCCTGATCCTGCCGATCCTGGCCCTGGCCGGCTGCTCGACGCCGCCGCCGCCCTGGGCGTTCAATTGCCCCGCGGTCAACACGCTCGTGCGCTATGACGACACGCGATCGATGCGCGCCCTGCGCCGCGACGGCAATGCCTGCATTTACCGCGACGCGCAGGAGGCCGAGCGGCGCTTTGTCTGGGGCATGATCGAGGAGGGCGGCCTGGAGGGGCGCGGCCACCTCGCCGGGCTGGACGGCTTCTTCCCCGCCGCCCCCGCCTCCCAGGGCCAATACACGGCGACCGTGGTGTCCGAAGGCAGCGGCATCCGCTACGATTTCCCGACCATGTGGAACGTCGCGCAGGTGCTGGAATCCGTCACCACCCCAGCCGGCACCTTCCAGGCGACCGTGCTGGTGCGCCGCGTGCGCGCCTCACCGCCCAATGATCAGATGTTCGTCGTGCGCTACTGGATCGACCGCGTCAGCAACGTCGTGGTCAAGCGCACCGTCGAGGCCGAGCGGGGCAGCACCCTGCTGCGCTCCTACCAGGCAACCACGCTGGAACGCCCCGCCCAGCCCGCGCCCCCGCAGCGCTAGAACCCGAGGCGGGAAGGGCATCCCATCCGGGCACGCTCTTCGCACGTCCCGCAAGCCAGAATGGGCGAACGCCGCTAGTGCGGCGAGCCAAGCCGCCGGTGGCGGCGTCCGGCGCCTGGGCATCCCATCCGGGCGCGCACTTCGCGCATCCCGCAAGCCAGGATGGGCGAACGCCGCTAGTGGTGTGTGCCAGACGGAAGATACCGTCTGGCACACACCACTAGCCGTTGATTTGGTGGACCGATTCACCCAACGTTTGGGAATCAAGCGTTGGGATCGGTCCACTAGAGCCCCTCCTGCTGCCGCGCGAGAAGCCCGGCGAGGAGCGGATTCGGGAAGCGCCGTTCCAGCGTGACCGCCAAAAACACTTCCGTGATCCCCGGTAGCCTATGCGCCTCCACCAGCCGGCCAGTCGCGAGTTCATCCTGCACGACAATCGGGGGGATCACGGCGAGACCCGCATCCGCGCGCGCCAGCAGCCTGATCATGGCCATGTCGTCCACCTCGCCCGCGATGTTCACCACGACGCCCAGCCGCGCGATCAGCGCGTCCAGCCCGCCGCGGATAGCGGTCTCGGCCGTGGGCAGGATCAGGGGCTGGCTGGCCAGGAGCGCCGCCATCGAAAGGCCCTGCCCGACCCGCTGCGGCGTCCCGATCAGGCTGACCGGCTGCTCGGCGAGGCGATGGATGAGATAACGGCTCGCCGCGTCGCGGGGGGGTGCGAGGTTGGTCAGCACCACATCGAGCGCCAGCGCATCGAGCCCGCGCAGTAGCTCGGTCTGGCCACCCGAGCGGAGAATGATCTCGACATCCGGCCGCCCCAGCAGGGGACGCAGGAACTCCATCTGGAAATTGCGCGACAGCGTCGCCAGCCCGCCGACGCGCAGCGCCCGACGTGCGCCGCCGGTCTCGCGCAGCGTGGCGCTCAGGTCGTCCGCGGTGCGGAAGATGGCATCGGCGTGGTCGAGTGCGATGCGACCCGCCTCGGTCAGCACCAGGCCGCGCCCGCGGCGCTCGAACAGATCCTGCCCGAGTGCGGCTTCCAGGGCCTTGAGTTGCGACGAGAGCGCTGAGGCCGAGAGGTTCAGCCGTCGCGCGGCGCCGGTCAGCGTGCCGTCATGCGCGACGGCGCGGAACAGGCGCAGGTGATGCAGGTTCAGGGCGCTCATCGTTCTATCTGACCGAATGGAATGGCATATATTATGTAATTTTCTGGAAGTGTCGCCAGGGATATTCAAGTGGACAGCCATCCCTTCCGGAAATCACCCAATGCCCATCAGCCTGGCCGCCCTCGCCCCGCCTTTGCTGCTCGCCGCCGCGATGATCGCGCTGATCCGTCCGGGCCGGCGCCCCGCCGGGTTCCCGGTGCTGGCCGAGCGGGCATCGCTCGTGGCCCTCGCGCTGATCGGGCTCGGTGCCTTGCAACTCGTGGTGCAGGGGCCGGTCTCGGCGACGCTCGGCGGCGGCGCCTTCGCGCTCACGCTGCGCTTTGACGTCCTCGGCGCGGTGATCGCGCTGACCGTCGGCTTCATCGGCTGGGTGGTCGTGCGCTATGCCCGCAGCTACCTCGACGGCGAGGCGCGCGAGGGCGCCTTCCACGGCCTGCTGCTGGCCACGCTGGCCGGTGTGCTCGTGCTCGCCATGGCGGGCAGCCTGGCGCTGCTGATCGCGGCATTCGCCGTGGTGGGCCTGGGCGTCTGGCGGCTGCTGATGTTCTACCCGGAGCGGGCTGAGGCGCGCCGCGCGGCCACCAAGTTCGCGTTGGTCTGGGGGGCGGGGGACCTCGTGTTGGTCCTGGCGGCGGTGCTGCTGTGGTTTGCCTACGGCACAGCCGATGTCGCGGCGATCAACCGGGCCGCGGCGGCGGGGCCGCCACCGCTGGGTGCGCTTGCGGCGACCGGGCTGCTGGTGCTCGCGGCGCTGCTCAAGA
>JBKJNV010000164.1:0-4303 GCA_046593435.1 Roseomonas sp. | reverse complement strand
ATCAGCGAGAAATACTCCGCCGGCCCAAGCTGCAGCGCGAGGTCGACCACCACCGGCCCGAGGAAGCTGATCCCCAGCGTCCCGATCGTCCCGGCCACGAAGCTGCCTATGGCGGCGGTGGCCAGCGCCGGCCCCGCGCGCCCGTTGCGCGCCATCCGCGCACCCTCCAGCGCCGTGACGATCGAACCGGATTCCCCGGGCGCGTTCAGCAGGATGGAGGTCGTCGAACCGCCATACATCGCGCCGTAGAAAATTCCACAAAACAAGATAAAGGCGCCGGTGGCGCTGACCTGGAAGGTGATCGGCAGCAGCAGCGCGATGGTCAGCGCCGGGCCTAGGCCGGGGAGCACGCCGATGGCCGTGCCCAGGAAACAGCCCAGCAAGGCCCAGCCGAGATTTGTCAGGGTCAGAGCGTGGGAGAAGCCGAGCAGGAGGCCGTCGATGCTTTCCATCAGAACTCCAAAAAGGAAGAATGGGGGAAATGAATTTCCCCCAGACCCCCATTCTTTCTTTTTTGTCTTTTGGTGCTGGCCGGACAGCCAGCCCTCAGATCAGGCCTTCCAGAATTCCGGCGCCGATACTCACACCCAAGACGCGGGCGAAGAACAGGTAAGCCGCCAAGGTTACCGCCAGGCCGATCGCGAGGTCGCGCAGCAAAGCGCGGGAGCCGAAGGCGGCACTCACCAAAACGAACTGCACCGTAGCGGCCAGGACAAAACCCAGCCACTCGATCAAGGCCACATTCGCGATCAGGCCGGCCGCGATATAGGCGAGCGAACGCCAGGCGGTCGGCGGCGCCTCGACCACTTCCTCCATCTGCGATGACCACCCACCCCGTAGGGCGACAACCACAAGACCCACCCCGATCAGGACCAGGCCCGCCGCCACACCATAGGGGACGGCGCGCGGCCCCACCTGGGCATAGAGTGGCGAGGACTGGATCGCCGCCGCCTGCCACAGCGCCACCGCGCCCAGCAGCAGCACGAACAGCCCCGCGCCGAGGTCCGGCGCATAGGCCCGGCCCCGCATCATACGAGGCCGATATCCTTCAGCACCGCTTCGGTCGCGGCGATGTCGGCGCGCAGGAAGGCCTCGAACGTCTCGCCGACCATGAAGGCGTCCTCCCAGCCGCGGGTCTGCAACAGCGCCGTCCAGGCCGGCAGCGCGTGCATGGCCGTGATGAAATCCACCAGCGCCTGGCGGGCAGGGGGCTGGATGCCAGGGGCCGCGAAGACGCCGCGCCAGTTGCTGGTGACCACGTCGCAGCCGCTTTCCTTCAGCGTCGGCACATTGGGCGCCGTGCGCGCAGCACCTGTGGTGGCCAGCGCGCGCATCCGGCCCGCCGCGATCTGTTCGGAGAACTCCGACCAGCCGGAGATGCCCGCTTTGACCTGCGCGCCAAGGATCGCGGCCTGGGCCGGCCCGCCGCCCGCGAACGCCACATAACTGGCCTCGCGCGCGCTGCGACCCAACGCCTTCAGGATCAGGCCGAGCGTGATGTGGTCGCTGCCACCCGCCGATCCGCCCGCGACGCTCACCGCGCCGGGCGCTGCGCGGAAGGCGGCAAGAAGCTGCCCGATTTCGGTGAATTCCGAGTTGGCCGGCACCACGATCACGCCCACCTCCTCGGTCAGCCGCGCGATCGGTACCACGGTGGTGATGCCCACTGGCGAGCGGTTGGTCAGCACCGCACCCACCATGACCGAACCGGCGACCATGAGCGCATCCGGGCGCCCACGACGCTGGCTTACGAAGCGCGGCAGGCCGACCGTGCCACCGGCGCCACCCACATTCTCGAATTGGAAATTGCCGACCAGGCCGGCCGGGCGGGCCACCTGCTCGATGGCGCGCCCAAGCCCGTCCCAGCCGCCGCCTGGCCCCGCGGGGATGAACATCGAGATCTGGGCGAAGCGTTGTTGCGCGGCGGCGCCGCGGGGTTGCAGCGCCAGGGCCGGAAGAGCCAAGCCCGAAGCCACCAAATGGCGTCGATTGATCATTGCGTTTTCTCCCGTCGCTGGAGTGCGAACGAAGCATTTCCCTCGCCGGGGGACAAGGGAGAGCGGATCGCCCAAATCACGCCATTTTGAATTGCTGGCTTGTTTATGAGCGGGAGGCGTGTTTTTCATCACGGCAACGAACGACACGGAGTCAGGTCCTTGAGCGATGAAGAGCCTTCCCGCTGTGCAACACCACCCGCCGCAGCGGCACGCCTGTCGCGACGCATGGTCATGCTGACACCGCTGGTCGCGACCCCCGCCATGGCGACGCCCGCCTTCGAGGGCCCCGGCCGCGCGCCCGCCGCCGCCAACCAGCTGCTTGCCCAGGGCCGCACCGATGCCGACCCGAGCGATGGTGCCGGCCGCGGCCGTGGCGCCCCGCGCGGCGCCACCGGGCTGACCGACAGTGACCCCAATGACGGTCCCGGCAATGGCCGCGGCGGCGCCCCGCGCGGCGCGACCGGGCGCACGGACAGCGACCCGAACGATGGCGCCGGCGGCGGGCGCGGTGCGCCGCGCCAATCCACCGGCATCACCGACCAGGACCCGAGCGATGGCCCCGGCAACGGGCGTGGCCGCCGCTGATCCCGACGGGCGACGCCTCCATTGCCGGCATTCCTTTTGACCTTCGTTGATGTACACAGCCATGCCGGCCTCCGGCACGCCAAGGACCCAGACTGATGAGCACCCCTGACGACAAGCCGGCCGCTCGCCTTGGGCGGCGCCTTCTGGTCATGCGCACGAGCGGGCTGGCGGTGTTGCCGCTCACCTTGGCGGGCTGCATCGTCGAGGCGCCGCGCCAGACCAACGCACCGGTCCAGCAGCAGCGCCGCGCCAGCGGCATCACGGACCAGGACCCGAACGACGGGCCCGGCAGTGGTCGTGGCACCCAGCAGCGCCGCGCCAGTGGCATAACGGACCAGGACCCGAACGACGGGCCCGGCAATGGTCGTGGCACCCAGCCGGTGCGCCGCAACACCGGCCTGACGGATTCCGACCCCAACGATGGCCCCGGAAGCGGCCGCTCCGGCCGCTAGACACGATCCGTCCGCTTGGACGGATCTCGTGCTCTATAAACACATGATTCTATAGCAAGAAATCCGTTCAAACGAAATCATTCGGACGGGTAAAGATGCTCACAAAACAATAGGCTAGAGGGTGTGAAGTGAGCCCTTGCGAACGGAACATGCTCCAGGCCCCTATTCGGACGCTTCTCGCCCGCAGACCGGGTGGGATGTGGCCTCGGGTGCAGGGGCCTGCACGTGCGATGCCTGCGCATGCGCTGAGTGCGCGGTTGCCCGGCACTGGCCGCGCGACGAGCCGATTCGACTGTGCACCGGTCACGAATGTGACCCGCGCGCGCGAAACACTTGTCTAGCGGCGAAATGAGTTGGAATGTAGCGGTCTGTTTCGCAGAGGACCCAATGAGCACCGACAAGAACCCGAGCTCGGAGAACCAACAGGCGGCGCCCCGCCTCTCCCGGCGGCTGATCCTGGTGCGCGCAACCGGCGTGGCTGTCTTGCCCGTGTCGCTCGCGGGGTGCGTGGTTGCTTCCGCACCACAGCCGGTCTTCGCGCCGACCGGCACGGGCATCACCGATGCCGATCCCAATGACGGCCCTGGCCAGGGCCGTGGCGGCTACCGTGGCCCGGTTCAGCGCGGCACCGGTATCACCGACGCCGACCCGAATGACGGGCCCGGCCAAGGCCGCGGGGGCTACCGTGGCCCGGTCCAGCGCGGCAGCGGCATCACCGACGCCGACCCGAACGACGGGCCTGGCCAGGGCCGTGGTGGCTATCGCGGTCCGGTGCGGCGCAACACCGGATACACGGATAGCGACCCCAACGACGGACCTGGACAGGGGCGCGGCGGCTATGGTGCCCCGGTCCGATCGCGCACTGGTTACACCGACAGCGATCCCAATGACGGGCCTGGCCAAGGGCGCGGCGGCTTCGGTGGTAATCGCGGCCGTACCGGGTTCACCGATGCAGACCCGAGCGACGGCCCTGGCAGTGGGCGCGGTCGCCGCTACTGAGTCCCGAGCATCCCCCCGAGCTGAGCACCCGATGACGACACTCGCCGAGACTGCCTTTCAACTCGCCTTCGGCGACCTGTCCTTTGAGGAAGTCATCGCGCTTCGCGAAGGGGATGCCTGGCGCTTCTTCCCAGGCCATGACCCGCAACGCTTCGCGCATCTGCTCAGCACCGCCGACCTCGATGCGTTCCTGCGCACCGATGCGGCGCGGTCCCCGCGCGTGTCCATGGCCGACAACAGGCTCAAGGGCAGCGCCGGCGTGCCGCAGGA
>JBKJNV010000112.1:0-3118 GCA_046593435.1 Roseomonas sp. | reverse complement strand
CGACGGAACCGAGATAGAAGCCGCCATGCGCCTTGCAGCTCTCCCGCACGGCACGCGACCGGTTGCCCTTGGCGAGCATCACCAGCGACCCGCCGGCCGCCTGGAACGCGGGCACGTAGCTGTCCATGCGCCCGGCGGTCGTCGGGCCAAAGCTGCCGGTGGCCATCCCCTCGGGCGTCTTCGCGGGGCCCGCGTAATAGACCGGGTGGTCCTTGATGTAGTCGGGCAAAGGCAGCCCGGCATCCAGCCGCTCCTGCAGCTTGGCGTGGGCAATGTCGCGCGCGACGACGATGGTCCCGTTCAGCGACACCCGCGTCTTGACCGGCAGCGCGGAAAGTGTGGCACGGATTTCCGCCATCGGCCGCGCGAGGTTGATGTCCACGACTTCGCCACCCAGAATGTCCTCGGTATGCGCGGGCAGATACTGCGCCGGGTCATGTTCCAGCTGTTCGAGGAAGACGCCTTCCGCCGTGATCTTCGCCTTGATCTGGCGGTCGGCGGAGCAGGAAACGCCGATGCCGATCGGCAGCGAAGCGCCATGGCGCGGCAGCCGCACAACCCGCACGTCATGACAAAAATACTTGCCGCCGAACTGCGCCCCGATGCCGAGGTTCTGCGTCAGCTTGTGCACCTCGGCTTCCAGCGCACGGTCGCGGAAGGCGTGGCCGGACAGGTCGCCGGCCTCGGGCAACTCATCGAGCCATTTGGTGCTCGCAAGCTTCACGGTCTTCAGGCAGGTCTCGGCCGAGGTGCCGCCGATCACGATGGCCAGGTGATAGGGCGGGCAGGCGGAAGTGCCGAGCGTCTTCACCTTCTCCTCGATGAAGGCAAGCAACTTCGTCTTGTTGAGCACCGCGCGGGTCTGCTGGAACAGGAAGGTCTTGTTCGCCGAACCGCCGCCCTTGAGCACGAACATCAAATGCAGCTCATCGGCGTGATGCTCGCCGGGGCTCGCGTAGATATCGAACTGGACGGGCAGGTTGTTGCCGGTGTTCACCTCATCGAACATCGAAATCGGCGCCATCTGCGAATAGCGCAAATTGGTCTCGGTGTAGGTGCGATGGACGCCGTAGCTCAGCGCCTCTTCCTCATCGCCCTCGACCCAGACGCGCTGGCCCTTCTTGCCGAACACGATGGCGGTGCCGGTGTCCTGGCACATCGGCAGCACGCCGCCGGCGGCGATATTCGCGTTCTTCAGCAGGTCGAGTGCGACGAAGCGGTCATTCGCACTCGCCTCGGGGTCGTCGAGGATCTTCGCCAGTTGCTGGAGATGCGCGGGGCGGAGCAGATGGCTCACCTCCTTGCAAGCGGCAAACGCAAGCTGCTCCAGCGCCGCGGGCGAAACCTTGAGCACCCGCTTGCCCTCCACCTCGATGCTGGAGACGCCGCCGATCTCGAGCTTGCGGTAGGGCGTGGCGTCCTCGCCGAGCGGGAACATGGGGCTGTAGCGAAACCCCGCCGGGCGCGGGGTTGCGGCGGCGTCGAGCGGCGGTGTCATGGCGGTATCCTGCGGCGGGCTGGGCCTGGGGCGGCTCAGCCTTCTTTGGCGGGGCGGCGGCGGAAGGCGTCGAGGCTGACGACCTGGGCGGGCGGCGCGGCCTCGGCGACATCGGAAAACTCCGGCGTCTCGGGTGCGGCTGGTGCCGCCTCGACCGCGGGCTGGAAGCGCAGCCCGTAGCGGATTTGCGGGTCGGCGAAGGCGGTCAGCGCGGCCAAGGGAATGCTCAGCGCCGAGGCGATGCCGCCAAAGGACAGCCCGACTGAGAAGCGCTGCGCAGCGCGGTCCACCACCAGGTCCCAGAAGCGGTGCTGCAGGACGATCGTCATCTCCTGCGGGTAGCGGGCGCGCAGGTGCCCGGGGATCTCCACGCCAGGCGCATCGGTGCGGAAGGTGATGTAGAAATGATGCTCGCCGGGCAGCCCGTTGGCCGCGACATGCTCAAGCGCGCGGACCACCACCTCGCGCAGGGCCTCTTCGGTCCAGCGGTCATAGGGCAAGAGGCTTTCGGGTGTGGACACTTCGTCGGTCATGGGAACCCCTGATCGCAGCAAGCCAGTCTAGGCCGGAAGCATTAAGCAGAAAAGACCAGAGAAAGTGGGGGGCTTCTGTTGCCCGGTGCCCCCCGAACCGCGCTTACCTATCTCTAGGCAGCGAGCGCCACGTTCTCGCGAACGTTATCGTTGGCACTTGTGATTTAGCCCGATAACGGCGGTACAATGCCGGGCAAAAGCAGCGTCTTTACCACGCGCGTCGAAGCTATTTCGTCCCCCCGGGCCGCCCCCGATAAAGGGTCTGGCCGTGATGGTGGAGACGCCGAGTACTGCCCCCGGGTCCGCAACGCTTATTCCACGCAACGTTTATCGCCATAGCCGCAAGCGGCAAGATCGATATAGGCCATCGCCGCGGCGATTGCGAGAGCCTCGTGGGGCTGTTGCGCAGTCGGCCCAAGGCCGATTGCGAGGCGGGTGGACGAAGGCTATGCCAGACCCCGGACCACCCTGGAGTCTCCCCAAATGGCTTTGAGCAGCGAGCAGCAGGCCGAGATCGACATCTCGCGCGCCGCACCCACCGCGACGCTGCGCCCGAGCGTGCTGGCGCTGGAGGCCATGCTGTACCAGGCCATGCCCGTGCTGGACCACGGCTTCGTCCGGGTGGTGGACTACATGGGCGACGATGCGGCCGTGGTGCAGGCGGCCCGCGTTTCTTACGGGCGCGGCACGCGCGCGGCCAATGAGGATCGTGGCCTGATCCGCTACCTGATGCGCCATCGCCACTCCACCCCCTTCGAGATGTGCGAAATTAAATACCACGTGAAGCTGCCGATCTTCGTCGCACGCCAGTGGATCCGCCATCGCACCGCGAACGTGAACGAGTACTCCGCGCGCTACTCCATCCTCGACCGGGAGTTCTACATCCCCGCCCCCGAGGCGCTGGCCACCCAGTCCGACGACAACCGCCAGGGCCGCGGCGCCGTGCTGCAAGGCGAGGAGGCGAGCCGCGTCCTGGCGCTGCTGCGCGACGATGCCAGCCGCAACTACGATCACTACCCCTGGATGCTCAACGCCGATGACGCCGGCCGCGTGCTGGACCCCGGCCGCCAGGGCCTCGCGCGCGAAT
>JBKJNV010000551.1:0-2679 GCA_046593435.1 Roseomonas sp. | reverse complement strand
ATCTATGAGGGGCTGGATTTCCTGGTGCGCCGGCGCGAACGCTGCTGCGTGCTCGGCACCAATGGCGCCGGGAAATCGACGCTTCTGAAGCTGGTGACCGGCGAGACGGAGCCCGATGAGGGCCGCGTTGTCCTCGGGGGAAGTGTCAAGCTTGGCTATTTCGCGCAGCATGCGATGGAGCTGCTCGACGGCGAGCGCACGGTGTTCCAGACGCTCGAGGATAACTTCCCGCTTGCCGCGCAGGGCTCGCTGCGGGCGCTTGCGGGCGGCTTCGGCTTTTCTGGCGATGAGGTGGACAAGACTTGCCGCGTGCTCTCGGGCGGGGAGAAGGCGCGGCTGGTGATGGCGGTCATGCTCTATGACCCGCCCAACTTCCTGGTGCTGGATGAGCCGACCAACCACCTGGACATGGCGACGAAGGAAATGCTGATCGCCGCACTCGCGCAGTATGAGGGGACGATGCTGTTCGTCTCGCATGACCGGCATTTTCTTGCAGCACTTTCGAACCGGGTGCTGGAGCTGACGCCGGAGGGGATCCACCAGTACGGGGGTGGGTACACGGAGTATGTCGCGCGGACGGGGCATGAGGCGCCCGGGCTGCATAAGTAAGGCCGGGGAAAGGAATTTCCCCGGACCCCTTTCTTTTATTTTTGGCTATTTGGTGCGGGTGGCGAAGGTGTGCGAGCGTCGGCGATGTGGCGCCGGCCGCGCAGCAGTCCCATGGATAAAGATAAAAGATGGGGGTTTGGGGGAATTCATTCCCCCATTCTGTCGTCGTAGACTGCTCCGCAGAAGAGGAACACTCCATGCACCCCATCGCCCGCACCCCCATCCCCAACCTCTCGGACATGCCGCCCGATATCCGCGCCCGCATCGAGACGGTGCAGGAAAAATCCGGCTTCATCCCGAACGTCTTCCTCATGCTGGCGTATCGGCCCGAGGAATTCCGCGCCTTCATGGCCTATCACGACACGCTGATGGACAAGCGTGAGGGCCTCACCAAGGCCGAGCGCGAGATGATCGTCGTCGCCGTCTCGGCGGCGAACCAGTGCCAGTATTGCGTCATCGCGCATGGTGCGATCCTGCGCATTCGGGCGAAAAATCCGCTGATTGCGGAGCAGGTCGCGTCCAACTGGCGCAAGGCGGACATCAATGACCGCGAGCGCGCGATGCTGGGCTTCGCGATGAAGGTCACGCATGCTGCGTATGAGACCGTCGAGGCCGATCACGTCGCGCTGCGCGATGCCGGGTTCAGCGATGACGAGATCTGGGACATCGCCGCCATCGCGGCCTTCTTCGGCATGTCAAACCGGCTGGCGAACGTCACCAGCCTGCGCCCGAATGACGAGTTCTACACCATGGGGAGACAGTCATGACCGAAGTCCGCTGGGAGCGCCTGACCGCGCCGGAACTGAAGGAACTCGCCGCGCGCAACGCGCTGGTCGTGCTGCCGGTCGCAAGCCTGGAACAGCACGGCCCGCATCTGCCGGTCTGGACGGACAGCGCGCTCGGCCACGCGATGTCGGTGCGCGCGGCCGAGATCGCGACCGATGTGCCGGCCGTGGTGCTGCCGGTGATGTGGCTGGGGCTGAGCGAGCATCACTTCCCCTTCGGCGGCACCATCAGCCTGGACTACGCGACGTTTGCGGGCGTGCTGCGCTGCGTGGTGCGCTCGATCATGGCGTGCGGGTTCAAGCGGCTGTTTCTGGTGAACAGCCATGGCGGCAATATCGAACCCCTCGCCGTCGCATCGCGCGAGTTGGCGCATGAGTTCGGCATTCCCGTCGCGACCACCTCGCTGCCGCGCGTGGCCGCGAAGGAGATTGCGGCCATCCTGGAGACGCAGCCGGGCGTGCAGCATGCGTGCGAGGCGGAGACGGCGCTGTGGATGCATCTGGACCCCACGCAGGTGCGGATGGACAAGCTCGCGGGTGCGGGTTCGCAGGGTGGCAATCTGGGCAACCCCGAGGTGACGCGCTTCTGGTCCTTCGCCGAACGTGCCCCGGGAACCGGCGTGCGCGGCAACCCCGAGGCGGCGACGGCGGAAAAGGGTGCGCGACTGGCGGCCGTGATTTCGGAAGGCCTGGCGCGGGCGATGCGCGACCCGGTGCTGTGGACCGCGCCGGACCCGGTGTGGATGGTAGGACGCGCGCAGTCGAGCCCATGAAGGGCCGCGTTTCGGCTTGACCCGGCGGCCCGGCTTGCTCTCACACTCCGTCACGAGCCGGCGCACACAGCCGGGCATGAGGGAGCGGTTGGATGGCGGGATTGATCACGCGGCGCGCGGCCTTGGCGGGTGCTGCCCTTCTTCCGATGGCGGCTGCGGCGCAGCCGGCGGCTTGGCCCACGAGCAGCGTGCGCTTCATCGGCCTGTTCCCACCTGGCGGCGGCACCGACATCCTCTCCCGCATCTGGTGCCAAAAGATCGCCGAGATCACCGGCCAGCAATTCATCGTGGAAAACCGCAGCGGGTCGGGGGGCAATGTCGGCACCCACGCCATCGCGCAGGCGCGCAATGATGGCAGCGTCATCGGGCTGGCGAGCGTCGCGCCGTTGTCGATCTCGCCCACGCTCTATGGCAGCCTGCCCTTCGATGTGACGCGCGATTTTTCCTATATCGGCGGGCTGTGGCAGCTGCCGAACATGCTCGTCGTCCACAATGACGTGGCGGCACGGACG
>JBKJNV010000334.1:0-11035 GCA_046593435.1 Roseomonas sp. | reverse complement strand
CTAGTGGTGCGAATCCAACGCTTGGTGCCCTCGCCTGACGGCGGCGATGATGGTGTCTGGGTCCTTGGTCCAACGGAAAGGCCTTGGTTCGGCATTGGCCTCGGCGACGAAGCGGTTGATGGCCGCCTGGAGCGAGACGAGGGAGTGGAAGACGCCGCGTTTGAGGCGCCGCTTGGTCAGCTTGGCGAAGAAGCCCTCGACCGCATTGAGCCAGGAGGCGCTGGTCGGCGTGAAGTGGAAGGTCCAGCGCGGATGGCGGGCGAGCCACTGGACGACCTTGGGATGCTTGTGGGCGGCATAGTTGTCGATGATGGCGTGCACCGGCTTGCTGGCGGGCACCTCAGCCTCGACGGCGTTGAGAAAGCGGATGAACTCCTGATGGCGGTGGCGCTGCATGCAGCGGCCGATGACGCGGCCATCCACGACGTTGAGCGCGGCGAACAGGGTAGTGGTGCCGTTTCGCTTGTAGTCGTGCGTCATGGTGCCGCAGCGGCCGCGCTTGAGCGGCAGGCCAGGCTGGGTGCGATCGAGCGCCTGGATCTGGCTTTTCTCGTCGATTGACAGGACCACGGCGTGCGCCGGTGGATCGAGGTAGAGGCCGACGATGTCGCGGACCTTGTCGGCGAAGCGCGGATCGTTCGACAGCTTGAACTGCCGCATCCGATGCGGCTGCAGGCCGTGGCTGCGCCAGATGCGCAGCACCGAACTGACGCTGATGCCGGCCGCCTTGGCCATCGCCGGAGATGTCCAATGTGTGGTCTCGCCAGGCGGGTCGGACAGCGTCAACTGCACCACCCGCTCGATGATCTCGGCGCCAAGCGGGGGGATGCGGGGCGGGCGGGTCTTGTCGCGCAGCAGGCCGTCCACGCCGGCCTGCATGAACCGCTCCTGCCAGCGCCAGACCGCGGTCTTGGCCACACCCGCCTGGCGCATGATCTCCGCCGTGCCATGGCCGTCCGCCGTCAGCAGCACGATCCGGCAGCGCCAGACGTGCTTCTGCGGGCTGTTGCGGTCGCCCGCGATCGCGAGCAACCGCTCGCGGTCGTCGGCCGTGACTTCAATGCTGATCCCGGTGCGCATGCCCCGGACTCGCATGCCGCACCGCGTCGAGGGAATCCTTTTCGGATTCTTCCGTCAGGCGTTATCCACTAGCCAGACCACCGGCATCAGATCCGAGTACGCCCAGGATGCGCGAATTACGATATTCAACCACTCGCTGAACGCCGTGTACGCAAGGCCGAACGCGATCGCCAGCACGGCAACGGCGCCGAAGCGCCGCGCTGGCCAGGCATGATGGCCGGCCAGGACCAAAGCCAACGTCAATGATGCAGTCCCGATCAGGAGATCGCCACCAGTGCAATGCACGACAGCGAAGGCGTTCTCCTGCCAGGAGCCTGTACGCCATATTGTGTACAGCGGCAGGTGCAACGCCTCCCAGACAAGATTGCCCCCCCGCCATCACCACCAGGTAGGCACGCAGCGCCAAAAGCCAGCTGATCGGCAACTCTGTGGCAGGTATCATCGCACGATCTCCTGAACGTTTGGGTCACCGGCGGGATGGATGAATCCCGAGAGCTCGCGCCGCAGTTCCCAACCTTTCGCCAGGGCAAACAGCGCCGGGATCACGACCAGGGTCAGCACGACCGAGGACGCCATGCCGCCGATCATCGGCACGGCAATGCGGCTCATCACCTCCGAGCCCGTGCCGTCCGCCCAGAGCAGCGGCAGCAGGCTGGCGACAATCGCGGCGACGGTCATGGCCTTCGGTCGTACCCGTTCCACCGCGCCCTCCATCACCGCGGCGATCAGGTCGGACTTTGTCACGGAGCGTCCTTCCGCAGCGCAGCGCGCACGCATTTCTATCCAAGCATGATCGAGGTAGACCAGCATCACCACGCCGGTCTGCGCCGCCACACCCGCCAGCGCGATGAAGCCGACCGCCACCGCGACACTCATGCTGTGGCCCAGCCAGTCCATCATCCAAAGCCCGCCGACCAACGCGAAGGGCACCGAGAGCATGACGATCAACGTCTCGGTTAACCGACCGAAGTTCAGGTACAGCAGCAGGAAGATCAGCGCGAGCGTCGCTGGCACCACCAGCTTCAGCCGCGCCTCGGCGCGCTCCAAATACTCGAACTGCCCGCTCCATTGCAGCTCGTAGCCTTGCGGCAGGGCGACACGTTCGGCCACCGCCCGGCGTGCGTCGGCGACATAGCCGCCGAGGTCGCGGCCGCGCATGTCCACGAAGACATACGCAGCGAGGCGCGCATTTTCAGTGCGGATGGTGGAAGGGCCACGCGCCGTCTCCACCCGCGCCACGCTGCCGAGAGGAACGCGCGCGCCATTGGCGCCTTCGACCAAAACTTCATTCGCGATGGCCGCCGGATCGTCGCGCAGGTCGCGCGGGTAGCGCAGGTTGACGCTGATGCGGCGGCGGCCTTCCACCGTCGTCGCCACCACTTCACCACCTAGGGCCGAGCGGACCGCTTCCTGCAACTGGGCGACGGTCAGGCCATAGCGGGCAAGCGCCTGGCGGTCCGGCACCACATCCAGGTAGTAGGCGCCGGAGATGCGCTCGGCGAAGGCACTGGTGGTCCCAGGGACGTCCCGCACCGCAACCTCGACCTCGCGGGCAATGCGCTCGATCTCGGCGAGATCGGGGCCTAGTACCTTCACGCCGACCGGCGTCCGGATGCCGGTGGACAACATGTCGATGCGCGCCCGGATCGGCATGGTCCAGGCGTTGCTGACGCCTGGCAGCGTGACCGCCCGGTTCATCTCCTCGATCAGACCATCCAACGTCAGGCCAGGTCGCCACTCTGACTGAGGGCGGAGGTTCACCAGCGTCTCCGACATTTCCATCGGTGCCGAATCGGTCGCCGTCGTCGCCCGTCCGGCCTTGCCGAGCACGGATACCACCTCGGGGAAGCCGGCCAGAATACGGTTCTGCGTTTGCAGCAACTGCGCCGCCGTGGTGACCGAGATGCCCGGCAGCGTTACCGGCATGAAAAGCAGTGTACCCTCATTCAGCGCCGGCATGAACTCGCTGCCGAGGCGCCGGATCGGCACCACCGCAGTCGCCATCACCACCAACGCGAGCACGATGGTTATCGCCTTGAAGCGCAGCACCAGCGCAATGACAGGGCGGTAGAGGGCAATCAACACGCGATTAATCGGATTGCGCCTCTCGGGGATGATCCGCCCGCGCACGAACAGCAGCATGAGCACCGGCACCAGGGTCACCGACAGCAGTGCCGCCGCCGCCATGGCGAAGGTCTTCGTGAGTGCCAGCGGCCGGAAAAGGCGCCCCTCCTGTGCCTCCAGCGCAAACACCGGCAGGAAGGACACGGTGATGACCAGAAGGCTCACGAACAACGCCGGCGCCACCTCTGCGGTGGCGTCGAGGATGACCTTCGCGCGCGGCGCATCCGGGCCCGCCCGTTCCAGCCGCTTGTGCGCATTCTCAACCATGACGATGGCCGCATCCACCATGGCGCCGATTGAGATGGCAATGCCGCCCAGGCTCATGATGTTGGAGCCCACGCCGGCCAGCTTCATGGCGAGGAATGCCGCCAGCACACCGATCGGCAGCATCAAGATGGCAACCAGTGCGCTGCGGACATGCAGCAGGAAAACCACAGTCACCACGGCGACCACCGCGCTCTCCTCCAGCAGGGTCACCTTGAGCGTGTCGATGGCGCGCAGGATCAACTCGGATCGGTCGTAGACAGGCTCGATCACCGTGCCGGCCGGGAGAGATCCCGCCGCGGCGGCCAGGCGCGCCTTGACCCGCTCGATCACCGCCAGCGTGTCCTCGCCGTGCCGCTGCACGACGATGCCGCTCACCGCTTCGCCCTGCCCGCCCAGCTCGGCAATACCGCGCCGTTCGTCGGGGCCAAATTCCACACGCGCGACATCGCGTAATAGCACCGGGGTGCCATTGCGTGAGCGCAGCATGACCTCCTCCAAATCGGCTGGGGAGCGAATGTAGCCGCGGCCGCGCAGCACGTATTCGGCCCCGGCCATCTCGACGACGCGGCCGCCGGCCTCGCCGGTCGCACCTCGGATTGCCTCGCGCAATTCGCTCAAGCCAATGCCGTAGCCGCGCAGCCGCGCCGGATCGGCCACCACCTGGTATTGGCGGACATAGCCGCCCACGCTCGCCACCTCGGCCACGCCGGGCGTGGCAGCGATGCGGTAGCGCAGGTCCCAGTCTTGCAGCGCACGCAGTTCGACCAGCGGCTCGCTGTCGCTGCGCAGCACATATTGGTACACCCAGCCGACACCGGAGGCGTCCGGCCCCAGCACGGGCGTGACGCCGCCCGGCAGCCGCCCGGCGGCACCGTTCAGGTATTCGAGCACCCGGCTGCGCGCCCAGTAGATGTCGGTGCCGTCTTCGAACACGACGTAGAGGAAGGACACGCCGAAGTACGAGAAGGCACGGACCACACGGGCCTGCGGCACGCTCAGCAGCGCGGTGGCGAGCGGATAGGTCACCTGATCCTCCACCACCTGCGCTGCCTGTCCAGGCATCTCGGTGTAGACGATGACCTGCACGTCGGAGAGGTCGGGGATGGCGTCGAGCGGCGTGTTGCGCACCGCCCAGACGCCCGCTATCACCAGGAAGGTCGAGGCGAACAGAACCAAGAAGGTGTTGCGCCCCGACCAGCCAACCAGGCGGGCGATCATCGGATCGTGCCCTCGCGAGGCGCCTCCGCCGGGGTGAACGCGGCTAGAGCCGAACGCATGTTGCTCTCGGCATCGATCAGGAAATTGGCGCCGACCACCACCCGCTCATCACCGGTCAGACCTTCCAAAATCTCGACCGCGCCGCCAGCACGCGCGCCCGTGCGCACTTCTGCCGGGCGGAAGCGACCGCCGCCCAGATCGACCAGCACCACACGGCGGCGGCCGCCGTCCAGCACGGCGGATGCCGGCACGGCCACCACGTCGCGCCCGCCCGCGACCGGTGCCGCGATTCCCACAGTCGCAAGCATGCCGCCGAGGAACCGGCCTTCCCGGTTGGACAGCATCACCCGCACACGGGCCGTCCGCGTGACCGGATCAAGGGCCGGATAGATGCGGTCCACCACACCCGCGAACGTCTCGCCTGGGAAGGCGGCGATGCCGACCATGGCCGGTTGGCCTATTTGCAGCGCACCCGCATCCTGCTCGTAGACTTCCGCCATCACAGCGACCACCGACAGATCGGCCAGCGAGAACAGCGGGTCGCCAGGGCGGAACATCATGCCTTGCAGGGCTGTTTTGGCCAGTACCGTGCCGGAGATGGGGGCTGGGATGATGACCGTGCGCGAGGCGCGGCCGGCGACACGGATGCCGTCGATCTGCGCCTCGGATAGGCCCAGATTGAGCAGGCGCACGCGGCCGGTGTCCGGATCGCCCGGCCGGCGCGAGGCCTGACTGGCCAGGTATTCCGCCTGTGCCCGCAGCAGCTCCGGGCTGTAGACCTCCATCAGCGCCTCGCCGCGCGCCACGTCGCGGCCGGTCTCGTTGACGTGCAGGCGTTCGATCCAGCCCTCGAAGCGCGACGTGACCATGGCCTGCCGGCGCTCGTCCGGGGTTACGGTGCCGACAGCGCGGATGGTCCGCGCCAGAATGCGCCGCTCGACCGGTTCGGTCCGCACCCCGAGCGTTTGGATCCGCGCCGGGCTGAGGCCGACCGTGCCATCCTGCGACGCCTCGTCCGCATAAACGGGGATATAGGCCATCCCCATTGAATCCTGCCGGGGGGTCGGCGAGACATCGGGCAGGCCCATCGGGTTGCGGTAGTAGAGGATGCGACGGTCGGCCGGCGTTGTGGCCGGCGGCGCCTCGGCCAGCCGAGGCGCCGCCTCCGGGGCCTCCGCATCCCCGCGCCGCTGCGGCAGTGGCGGCATCAGCGGGGTGATCTGCGACGGGTAGATGGGCAGGAAATCCATCCCCATGGAATCCTTTCGAGGTGCGGTCGCCGTCGCCGATCCGCCCATCGGGTCGCGATAGAACAGGGGCACCTCGCCGGGCGCGGGCGCCGGCAGCGGGTTGGGCAACTGCCCGAGCAGGGGGACGACCTGCGAACGGCGCACCGGCAGGAAGTCCATGCCCATGGAATCCTGACGCGGGCGGGCCGATACGGCGCGTTCGCCCATCGGGTCGCGGTAGAAAAGGATCGGATCATCCTGCGCAGGGCGACGCTGCGTTTGCGCGGCAACGGGTCGGATCAGGCTTGCGGCTACGCCTGAGAAGGGAGGCGAGCCGGTGCTGATCCAGGTGCCGGCCACAAAGCCGCCAATGCCGAGTGCGAAGGCGCCGAGCATCACATGATGCTTGTTCATAGACATGATCTCCCCCAGCGCATTTGCGCCAGGCCAAGGATGGATGGGACAGCGGCGGGTCCCTCGGCCGGCAGCCGAGGGTTACGCGGGCGCCGTCAGGAGATTGGTGGACGCTGCTCCGGTGCGGTATCGGCACCTGGTGGGGCCGGGCTCAGTATCGCCATCCGGCTCAACGGGCGGGCAACCGGCAGCTGGAGTTCGCTCGAACCGCCCGTGAATCCGGGCAGGGCCGGCGGACACTGTATGATGGAACAGGGCTGCTGCGGAGCGTCAGGCTGCGGCTGCTCAGGGGCGGCGTCGGCCATCGCCATATCACCGCAGGGGATCGTTGCCGCGTCGGGTTGCGGGTTACAGTTTGCCTGCACCGGCCCGGCAAGCGCCACGCTCAGCATGATCAACATCAGCAGACAGAGGCGGAGAGCCTTGAGCATTGGCCCTGATGTAGTGCTGCGCGGCGCGTACAGCAATGACTGGGTAGAGCGCCCTCCAGCCCGCCCGAACGCGCTCTCAAGATCGTCAGTGCCCAAAGGCCTTTGGCTGCCTTTCCGCGGAAGCGTGCGTCCGGATTGACGCCCCATGAGTTCGCCGGCTGGGATCAAACGGGGACGCCGGGTCAGCGTGGTGCCAAGAGCAGCCGCAGCTTCTCCACGGCCACCTGTTCGCTCTCCTTGTTGTCGACGGTGCCCGCAAATCTTCCTGCTGCGTCCAGCAAAAATACGCTGGCCGAATGGTCCATCGTGTAGCCGCCACCCTCCAGCGGCACCCGCCGATAGTAGACGCGGAAATTGCGCGCCACCTCGGCGATCTGAGCCTCGCTTCCGGACAGGCCAAGGATCCGCCGGTCGAAGGCTTCCAGGTACTGCGCCATCGCCTCGGGCGTGTCGCGCTCGGCATCCACGCTGACGAAGAGCCAGTGGATGCGGTCGGCCTCCGGCCCGAGCGTTTCGATCAGCCGCGTCATGTCACCGAGCGTCGTCGGGCAGACATCGGGACAACTAGTGAAGCCGAAAAACACCGCCATGGGACGGCCGCGGAAGTCACGCTGGGTCACGGCCCGACCGCGGTGATCGGTCAGGCCGAAAGGGCCGCCGATCGCCAGCGATTGCGGCCCGGTCGTGACGCGCGACGGCCCGAGGGGACCGTCAGACACCAGCCAGCCACCGGTGGTTGCCAGCAGCACGAAGCCCATGATGCCGACGGCACCCCAGGCCACCCAGCGGATGGTTCGCAGCATCGCTGGCCTCAATGCCCCTGATGCGGCGCGGCGCCGCGCGCGCCGGCGGCGTCGACCGCGAGTTCGACGTCCACACGGCCAGCACGCTCGAACACCAGTGTCACGGGCACGCGGGCACCCTGAGCGAAGCCGCCCTGCGGGGCGATCAGCATGAGGTGCTGCCCGCCTGGCGCCAGCCGCACCTCAGCGCCTGGCGGCACGGCGATACCGCCCGGGATCGGCCGCATGCGCATGATGCCGTCGGTGACAGACATCTCATGAATCTCGACGCGCGATGCGTGGGGCGTCTCTGCGGCAAGCAGGCGATCGGCCGAAGCTCCGGTGTTTCGGATCACCAGGTAACCGGCCGCTGTCGGCGCGCGCTCGCCCACGGCGCGGGTCCAAGGGTGGTCGATGAGTAGGTCACCGGCACGGAACTCGTGCGCGGCAAGATGGCCGGCGAGGAAGACGAAGGCGACGCCGGTCGCGAGGACCGCGCGCAGGAAGATGCAACGCATAGAAGGGAACTCCGACAAGGAAGGGAACAGCCCCGCACAAGCGGGAGCGGCTTCAGTCGAGGATCGGAGCGCCAGGCGGAGCGCGGGCTGGCGGCGTGCGCGGCGATACTGGGGGCGCTGCATCGGCGATGGCTGCACGCAGTGCGGGCAGTGCGGTCCAGGCGATGGCGGGAAGGATATGCGCGGGTGCAGGCGGCGCATCCGCGGCGTCGGGAAGCCGACACAGGGGGCAATGGGCGCCGACGGCCTTCTGCGGCGCCTCGCTGGGCGCGGCCGGCGCTGGAAGGCCCGATGGCAGGCACAGGCTGGCGCGGAGCGTGGCGTCGAAGATCGCCCGGTCCAACGCCGCGAGTGCCGGCAGAGGCGCCAGCAGCCGCGCCAACAGGCCGAGCAGCACCAGCACGGAGATCGGCGCGCGCAACTCGGCCCAGGCGTGCCTCATGCGCTGCGCGGCCCCCACAGGATGATTGCCGCACCCGCCAGCGCCACCGCGCCGCCGATCAGGTCCCAGCGGTCAGGTGCGAAACCCTCGACCACGCGCAACCACACCAGCGTCGCCGCGACGTAGACGCCGCCATAGACGGCGTAGGCGCGGCCGGCGTGTTCCACCTCGACCAACGTCAGCAGCCAAGCGAAGGCGATCAGCGCGGCGACGCCAGCGGCAGCCCAGATCGCCGGCTTGCCCAGCCGCAGCCACGCCCAGAACGCGTAGCATCCACCGATCTCTGCCACTGCCGCAGCCACATAGATCGCCAACGACCTCATCGGCGCGGCGAGGCCTCCGCGACTTCCATCGTCGGGACGCAGGCGGTGGCGGTCAGCCAGGGCCACGGATCGGCGGGGCGCCCCTCCCGGCGCAGCTCGACATGCAGATTGGCACCCGTCGTGCGCCCTGTCCGCCCCACATCGCCGAGGCGCTGGCCGGAGCGCACCGCGGCGCCTGCTGTCACTCCCGGCGCGAAGCGGGCAAGATGCGCATAGCGCGCGCGCGAACCGTCGGCGTGCTCGATCTCGACCATCAGCCCGTAGTCGAAGTAGCGGCCGGCAAAGACGACGATGCCACCGCCTGCGGCCCCCACCGCGGTTCCGATGGGCGCGCGGATGTCGACGCCGGGATGCGGCCGCCCGTGGCGCATCCCGAAGCCCGAGGAGAACTGCCCCTCAACCGGCAGCGCTGGCGGGCACGGCTCGGCCAGGGCGGCCGAGGGAAAGGCGAACGCGCACGCCAGGGCGCTGAGGATCTGGCGATGTCGGATCATGCGCCAGGCTGTGCCCTTGCGATGGGAGGGACGCGAGCCCGAGCGATCAACCACGCGGCGCGATGCCCGGCGGCAGCAGTGGCTGCACGAGCGCGGAGAAGCGCTCGAAGCTCTGCACGCCGCGGTGCAACTGCCCGTTGATGACGAAGGACGGCGTTGCGTCCACGCGGGACTCGCGCTCCCCCTGCAGCCGCATCAGGATGATCGGATCCGTGAAGCCGCGGTCGGTCATGCAGGCATCGATGCGGGCAGCCGGAATGCCTGCCAGCGTGCCAACGCGGCGCAGCCAGGCGTGCGCATCGGAGCTGTGCGCCCAGCTCTCCTTGTTCGCGTAAAGCGTGGAGATCAGCGCCTCGTAGCGCTCCGGCCCGCCGCAATGAACCATTGCCGCCGCGTCGAGAGCCACGCGGTCGAGCGGGAAGTCGCGCATCACGAATTTGACCAGTCCGGGCTCGATGAAGGTCGTACGGATGCGCGGAAAGATCGTAGTGTGGAAGTTCGCGCAATTACCGCAGGTCAGGGAGTGGTACTCGATGACCGCCACCGGCGCGTCAGCGCGGCCGATGATGCGCTCGCCCGGCAAGGGGCGCGGCGTGTCGGGACCGGGCGCCGTCACCTCGAAGGCCTGCGGCCCTGGCGCCTGGGCGAATGCGGCCGCCGTGGGAATGGAGAGTCCGACGGCGAGCGCCGCCCGGCGGGTCGTGGGTTGGGACATGGGCGGTTCCTCGGGTTCCGGGATCGTGGTCATTGGGGCTGCGTCTGTGGCGACGGCACGCGAAAGCTGGTCAGCACCAGCAGCGTGACGCCGCAGACGATGGCGACATCGGCCATGTTGAAGGTCGGCCAGTGCCAGCCGCCGTAGTGCGCGTCGATGAAGTCGGTGACTGCGCCGATGCGCAGCCGGTCCAGGATGTTGCCGACCGCGCCGCCGATGATCAGGCCGATCGCCAGGGCCTCGGTCCGCGACGCCGCGCGCCACAGCCAATGAAGCAGCCAGGCGACGACCACCAGCTTGATGCCGACCAGCAACCACACCGCACCCGCCGCGCTTTCGGCGAACATGCCGAACGTCACGCCGGTGTTGAAACCGAGCCGCAGGTTCAGCACCGGTAGCAGGGTAAGGCCCTCGCTGTAGGGCGGCCAAAGCGCATGGAGCGCCCAGGCCTTGGTGGACTGATCAACGACCGCGGCGATCGGTGCCGCGATCAGACCGAAGCGCCGCGGCGGAGGCGAAGGCAGCGTGGTCATCCCAGCTGTGCCAGCCATGGAAATGCCTCCAGGATCCAGATGGCGAGACGTGTCATCTCGCCGGTTGCGATGGCCAGACCGGCCGCGAGCATGATCCCGCCGGTTACGATCTGCAGGACGCGTCCGAGCCGCCCGAGCCGCCGCGCACGGGCCATGACCGCAGGTAGGTAGAAAGCCGCGAGCAGGAAGGGCACGCCGAGACCAAGCGCATAGGCCGCGAGCAACCCGACGCCGGCACCGGGTGTCAGCGCCGCGGCCGTCAGCACGCCGGCCAGCACCGGCCCGATGCAGGGCGTCCAGCCAAAGCCAAAGGCGACGCCGATCAGCGTCGCGGAGACCGGGCCGCCCCCCTCAGCCGGCGGCTTGAAGCGCAGGTCCCGCATCAGCGGCGCGGCGCGCAGCACGCCCATCTGTACCAAGCCCATCGCCGCGATCAGCACGCCCGAGGCGATCGTCAGTTCGTAG